>CAZQYD010000001.1:0-24692 GCA_964597465.1 uncultured Piscirickettsiaceae bacterium
GTTTGTCTTTTGGAACTGTCCAATATTCAATTCATTAAGTTTCCAATCGCCGATTTGGCTGCGAATCAATCTTAATGTTGGAAATCCTACTGCGGCTGTCATTCTTCTGACTTGACGGTTTTTGCCTTCGGTTATTTTAAGTTCTAGCCAACTGGTTGGGATGTTTTTTCTTTCTCTAATTGGCGGGTTTCTTTGCCATAGCCATTTTGGTTGGGTTATTTTTTTAGCCTTTGCTGGCAAGCTGATGCCATCTTTTAATTTGACTCCATTTTGCAATTGTTGTATTGCTTGTTTTGAAATTTCTCCCTCCACTTGTACGATATAGGTTTTTTCTAGCTTGAACTTTGGATTGGAAATTTGGTTTTGTAACTTGCCATCATCCGTTAGAATTAGTAGTCCTTCGGAGTCGTAATCCAGTCTTCCTGCGGCATAAATATTTGGAATGTCAATATACTCAGCGAGTGTACGGCGTTTTTTTGCAGTGCTTTCGTCGGTGAATTGGCAGAGGACTTGAAAGGGTTTGTTAAAAAGGATAACTTGCGACATTTTGGCTTTTTATCAGTGTTAGAATACTGCTAATACTAACATTTTTACGGGTTTATTATGTCTCAAAAGATTATTTATACATTAACAGATGAAGCTCCAGCGTTGGCAACCTATTCTTTATTACCGATTGTGCAAGCGTTTTCTAAGTTGGCAGATATTGATGTGGAAACACGTGATATCTCGTTGGCTGGTAGAATTATTGCCAATTTTAATGATTATCTTACTGATGAACAAAAAGTGGACGATGCTTTGGCAGAGTTAGGTACGTTGGCGAAACAACCCGATACCAATATTATCAAACTGCCGAATATCAGTGCATCGATTCCGCAGTTGATTGCGGCGATTACCGAGTTACAAGGGCATGGCTACGCCTTGCCTGATTACCCAGCAACGCCTAGTAATGATAAAGAAGAAGCGATTAAAGCAATCTATGCAAAAATATTGGGTAGTGCGGTAAATCCAGTGTTACGAGAGGGTAATTCAGATCGCAGAGCACCTGCCGCGGTTAAAAATTATGCTAAAAAAAATCCACACAGTATGGGGGCTTGGAAAACAGATTCCGAAACCTCAGTTAAAAGCATGACAGAGGGAGATTTTTACGGTTCAGAAACCTCAATGACGGTTGAAAAAGAAACGGATTATAAAATTATCTTTTATAAAGAATCAGGTGAGCAGGAAGAATTAAAAGGTTATGCAGGTTTACAAGCGGGTGAAATTATTGATACTGCTGTAATGAGCCGAGATGCATTGGTTCATTTTTTTAATGAAGCAATTGAGGAAGCCAAAGAAAAAGACCTTCTATTTTCTCTACATCTAAAAGCAACCATGATGAAAGTTTCGGACCCTATTATTTTTGGGATAGCGACAAGAATTTTCTTTAAAGGTGTTTTTGTTAAACATATCGAAGCTTTTGAAGATTTGCGACTTAATATTAATAATGGTTTGGGAGAGTTGTTAGAAAAAATTCAAACATTACCAAAAGAAAAAAGAACAGAAATTGAAGCAGATATTGCAATGGTTATTAAAGATCATCCAGATTTAGCAATGGTCGATTCTGATAAAGGCATTACTAACTTACATGTCCCTTCAGACGTTATTATTGATGCATCTATGCCAGCAATGATTCGAAGTTCTGGGAAAATGTGGGATAAAGAGGGTAAGCAACGCGATACCTTAGCGTTAATTCCTGACCGTAGTTATTCAGGTGTTTATAAGGAAACTGTAAATTTCTGTCGTCAACATGGTGCATTTGATCCAACAACAATAGGTACAGTTCCTAACGTAGGCTTAATGGCTCAAAAAGCAGAAGAGTATGGTTCTCATGATAAAACTTTTCAAGTTCATGAATCAGGGGTGGTTAAAATAGTCACAGCACAAGGTGAAACACTCTTGTCACAAAAAGTAGCAAGTGGCGATATTTTTCGCATGTGTCAAACCAAAGATGCCGCTATTAAAGACTGGGTAAAATTAGCCGTAAATAGAGCAAAAGCAACCAATTATCCTACGGTATTTTGGCTAGATAATAATCGTGCACATGATCATCAAATGATTGAAAAAGTTAATAAATATTTAATGACGCATGATACAACAGGAATTGAAGTTCATATTATGCCACCTGAAGAGGCAACTCGTTACACGTTACGTCATGTTGCAGATGGTAAAAATGTCATTTCGGTTACCGGAAATGTTTTGCGTGATTATTTAACTGATTTATTCCCAATTTTAGAGCTAGGAACTTCAGCAAAAATGCTTTCAATTGTACCGCTGATGAATGGTGGTGGCTTGTTTGAAACTGGAGCAGGTGGCTCAGCACCAAAACATGTACAGCAAGTGGTGCAAGAAAATCATTTACGCTGGGATTCATTAGGTGAGTTTTTAGCTATCGCCGTTTCATACGAGCATTTAGCAAATAAATATGATAATAAAAAAGCTCAAGTTTTATCAGCAACCTTAGGGAAAGCAACGGAAAAATTATTGGCAAAAAATCGTTCGCCATCTCGTAAGGCAGGGGAAATTGATAATAAAATGAGCCACTTCTTTTTAACTTTGTATTGGGCTAAAGCCTTGTCAAAACAAAAAGATAGCAAGTTCTTAAAGAAAAAGTTTAAGAAAATTTATAAGCAATTATTGTCTAGTAAAAAAGAAATTAAAAAAGAATTAAACGCACATCAATCGGTAAAAGTTGATTTAAAAGGCTATTATCAATTCAACTCAGAGATAGCAACAAAAACGATGCGCCCAAGTGCTTTGTTTAATAAGATAATCAGCAAGATATAAAGATACCCCCCTGGGCACTTTTTAGTTATTTATGTCGCCTTGCGGGGTAAAAAGTGCCCAGGGGGGGGCTATACAGTCGTTAGGGTTTAATCACGCAAATCGGGTAGCCTTCGTCAGCAATGCTACCACCCATTTCTAAGCAGGTATCGTTATATTCTTTTTCTTGCATTTTCATTCCGAAAATGAATGTAAAACCGATTAACAAGATGGCGACTAAATTTTTAAGCATGTTTATATTCCTTTAAGCTTTTTTAAGAAAAGCGGCAACCAGTACGATTTGGGTACCGTTTACTTTTCCTTCGATATGTAGAGGGTTGTCAACAAGATGAATGTTGCGAACTAATGTGCCGCGTTTAGCGGTGAAGTTTGCACCTTTGACCACAAGATCTTTAATGAGCGTTACGTGATCACCTTCGTTGAGTTTTGCACCGTTGCTGTCTTTGGTAATTACATTGGACTCGTCGTCATCTGGAATGCCCAATAGTGCCCAGTTTTTGACATCGTCTTCGAGGTACATCATGTCTAATAAATCTTGTGGCCAGCCTTTTGAGCGTAATGCGTGAAGTAGGCGGTAGGACATGACTTGCACTGCTGGCACAGGTGACCACATGCTGTCGTTCAAACAACGCCAGTGATTTTCATCCATTTTACTGTTGTCTGCAATTTGTTCGTTACAGGTTGCACAGGCTAGCAGGAATTGGTCAGATGAATTGTCCGTGGGCGGTACTTCACAACTGTCTAGGCTATCTTCTGAGCCGCATAGTTCGCAGACGTTGCCACTTCTTATTATTAATGCATCTTTAATTGCCATTTAAGTCTATTCCCAATTGAATCGTGATTTTTTCGTATTATTGCATTATTTTGAGGTAAAAAGTACCCAGGGGGGTGTTAAATCGGCATAATGATAACTAATAAATTATAAAATAAGATGGTGCTAGATGGCAAATTTGCCTTTTGAAGATGAAGACACGGTTTTAGAAGCCGTTAAACCAAGAATAAAACCGCCTAGAAGATATCAAGTGGTGTTATTAAATGATGATTTTACGCCGATGGACTTTGTGATCGAAGTGCTAAACCGTTTTTTTGGCATGGACTCAGCCAAAGCAGAGGCGGTAATGATGGCGGTTCACGAACAGGGTAAAGGTGTTTGTGGCGTATATAGTAAAGAGGTGGCTGAAATGAAAGTATCATTGGTGAATAATTTTTCACGTGAAAGTCAGCACCCACTACAATGTCAAATGGAGGTAGTTTAAGATGTTAAGCAAAGAACTACAATTAACCCTAAGTAATGCATTTAGCCTTGCTAGTGAATATGAACATGAGTATGTAACGCTTGAACATTTACTGTTAGAATTGCTCGCATTGCCGTCGGTTGTCGAGGTGATTGAGGCTTGTGGTGTATCCGCTAAACGTATTGAAGCCGATTTAGAAAGCTATTTAGAAGGCGAACAGGTCGTTCCTAAAGTAGCGGAACTATTACCAACGACGGCATTTCAACGGGTAATCGAACGTGCAATCTATCTCGTACAAACCAATGGTTATAACGAAGTGTCAGGTTTGCATGCACTGGCATCACTATATTCTGAGCAGGATTCTCAAGCCGTTTATTTGCTAGAAAAAACGGGCGTACAGCGTGTGGATGTATTAAGTTATATTTCACATGGAGTGGTTGCACATCAACAAGAAGATTTTTTGAATCAATCTAGCGTCAATAACGAAGAAGGTGCGGAGCAACAACAGGAGCAAAGTCCGCTCCAAAAATACAGCACCAACTTGAATGAATCGGTTAAACAAGGTTTGATTGACCCGATTATAGGTAGAGAGTGGGAATTGACGCGTACCTTAGAAATACTATCAAGACGACGCAAAAACAATCCGTTATTAGTTGGTGAGCCAGGGGTCGGTAAAACCGCCGTGGCGGAAGGACTTGCTTACAAAATTATCAATAATGATATTCCAGAATTATTAGAAAATGCCGTTGTTTATAGCTTGGATATGGGGTCATTGTTAGCTGGAACACGTTATCGTGGCGATTTTGAAAAGCGTTTTAAATCCTTGTTGAAATCACTAGAAGCAGAAGAAAACGCGATTTTATTTATTGATGAAATTCATACCATTATTGGTGCTGGAGCGGTACAGGGTGGAGCGATGGACGCTTCGAACTTGATGAAACCTGCGCTAGCCTCTGGTAAGTTACGTTGCGTGGGTGCAACCACCTATGAAGAATACCGCGGTATTTTTGAAAAAGACCGTGCCTTAGCAAGACGCTTTCAAAAAGTTGATATTGGCGAGCCAACTAACCAAGAAACCGTAGCAATATTAAAGGGTTTAAAGTCAAAGTTTGAAGAGCATCATAACGTGAAATACACCTTACCAGCGTTAAAGCAAGCGGTAGATTTATCGGCAAGATATATCACCGATCGATTTTTACCCGACAAAGCAATTGATGTAATTGATGAAGCGGGAGCCAAACAAGCGTTGATGCCAAAAAACAAACGTCGTAAACAAATTTCAGTGAATGAAATCCAGCAGATAGTTGCCAATATTGCACGGATTCCTATTTCACAAATCACTAAAAAAGAACGTGATAAGCTATTGAATTTGGAAGAGAGTTTAAAGCGTGTAGTGTTCGGACAGACTGAGGCGGTTAGCCAAGTAGTTGAAGCAATTAAGCTGGCAAGGTCTGGTTTAAACGAACCCAATAAACCAACTGGTTCATTCTTGTTTTCAGGCCCAACGGGGGTAGGAAAAACAGAATTAACCAATCAACTCGCCAAGCATCTTGGCGTTGAAATGACCCGATTTGACATGTCCGAATACATGGAATCCCATTCTGTCGCTAGACTGATTGGTGCACCGCCAGGCTATGTCGGTTTTGATCAAGGTGGATTACTGACCGAAGCAGTCAATAAACACCCTTATTCAATTGTGTTACTCGATGAAATTGAGAAAGCACACCCAGATGTATTTAACATTCTTTTACAAGTAATGGATAACGGCACATTGACCGATAATAATGGTAAAAAAGCAGATTTTAGAAATGTTATTTTGATAATGACTTCTAACGTCGGAGCAACGCAAGCCGCGAGAAGTACAATGGGCTTTATGCACCAAGATCATGCTTTGGATGTGAATGGTGAGTTGAAAAAAGTGTTTACCCCCGAATTCCGCAATCGTTTAGATGCGGTGGTGCAGTTTGGACGACTATCGCAAGATGTAATGCACTCGGTGGTGAATAAATTTATCTTTGCACTGGAAGCGAATTTAGCAGAGAAAAAAGTACAACTGAAATTAACCAAAGCCGCTCATGACTGGTTAGCCGTAAAAGGTTATGACCCATTAATGGGCGCAAGACCGATGGCAAGGTTGATTCAAAACGAAATCAAAAAACCACTTGCCAATAAATTGCTATTTAGTGACCTACAAGACGGTGGGCGAGTGGTGATTGATGTGGTGAATGATAAAATTGAATTACAGCTTGAGCAAGAAGAGGTTGTTTCTTAAATGACAAAACGGAATATACTTGGAGCGGTATTATTAGTTGTCGCATATTTGCTGTTGATTCCTGGCGTGAGTTTACCCGTCATTCATATCACCAGTATTTTAGATAAAGCGGTGCTAGCGGAGATGGGCAAAGAATCACTGATGGCAAGCAAGGATATTCCTGCATTTATAATGCCGTTTGTGTCGAGTTTTATTGATTCTGTAAAAGTTTCAGGAACGGAAATTATTCAGCAAAGTAGTAAGAGTCTTATCGGCACTGCTGAAGTATTGTGGAATGATGGTAATAGCTTAGTTGCGATTATGATTTTACTTTTTAGTATTGTTATCCCCGTTTTAAAAGGTGTCTTACTAGCCGTTTCGGGCAGTTTATCAAATAGTTCGAAAGATAACGTTGTTGCTAAGCTAGCGAAGGGAATGAGTAAATGGTCAATGGCAGACGTATTTGTAATGGCATTAATTATTAGCTTTTTAGGCGCAAATGCAAGCACAGAAACATCAGGGTTAATTCAAACTAAGGCAGAATTTGGGGAGGGATTTTATTTCTTTTTAGGTTATTGCATTTTATCGATAGCTTCCGCACAATTAATGAGAAGCTCGACAAGATAATTCAATAAGACAATTACTTACTGGCGTTTATTTACCACGGTAGGTAATTCGACCTTTTGTTAAATCATAAGGCGTCAATTCAACCTTTACATTATCGCCGGCAAGAATGCGGATGTAGTTCTTACGCATACGACCAGAGATGTGAGCCAGTATTTCATGACCATTTTCTAAACGAACTTTAAAGGTCGTGTTTGGTAAGGTTTCTAACACTTCACCATCAAATTCAATAACATCTGCTTTTGACATAATTTTTTAGCTTAAAAAGCCCTAGTAAAAAAAGAAGCGCGGATTATACCAGTCTTGTCGTGGTGATGCAATTCTTATCCGAATTTAGTTGTTTAATAGGAAAGGATTTTATTTGAAAATAGCTGTTTTTTATTTTTGACAAACTGTCTTTTCTCAGTTATTATTAGCAATGTTATGTCAGAAATATTGATATGGATTTTTCTTAAAAATTTTCTACTAATAAAAATCAATTAACTCTTAGGAATAAAAAATGAAATTAATAAAGATAATGTCGCCTGTCGCCGTTTCTATTGCCGCGATTCTAGCCACTGGTTGTGCTACAACGGGTGAAAGTGTAGATGGTATGCAAGCAGAGCTAGATAAAAGACAAGCTGCTTTAGATGCACGTGAAAAAACACTTAATAGTAAAGCAAATGCTTTAACTACAAAAGAAGTAAACTTAAACAAACAAGCAGCAAGAACAGTAGTCGCAGCGCCAGTTGTAATGAAGCAAGATGTTGCCGCTGAAAAATATCAGCTAACTTCTGCAGACCTATTGCCGCCAAATGCAGTGAAAGGTGAATGTTACGCTCGTGTTTGGCAGGGTCCGACCTATAAGACTAACCAAGAATCACTTATGGTTAAAGAGTCTTATGAAAAAATTGAAATTACGCCAGCTAAATACAAAATGGCTTCTACAAGAGTTGAAGTTAGTGGAGCATCAAGTAAATTAGTTACTAAACCAGCTATTTACGGTACTGAGAAAACAAGAGTCTTAGTTAAAGAAGCGGGTACGAATTGGCATGTTAATCGTTCAAGAAAAAGTGCATTAGTTTCTAGTGATGTGCTTAGCTTTGCTAAGGCACATTCAATTGATGACATTTCTGCGGCAACACCAGGCATGTGTTTTCATGAACACCGTAAACCAGCAAAATATACTAAAGATTTTGAAAAGGTAATGGTTAGTGAAGCTTATGATGTAGTTTCAACGGTTCCTGCACAGTATGAAATGGTTTCTGAAACAATTGTGGTTAAAGAAGCATCAACTAAAATTGTTGTGGTACCCGCTAAATACAGAACTGAAAGCAAAAGAATTTTAATAACGCCTGCTAAAACGGTTTGGAAAAAAGGCAGTGGTCCTATTCAACGAATTGATAGTGCAACTGGTGAGATTATGTGTCTTGTTGAAGTGCCAGCTGTGTACAAAACAATTAAAACACGTGTAATTGATACTCCAGCAACGACTAGAACAGTAAATGTTCCTGAAGTAACTAAAACCGTTAAAATTCGTCAAGAAGTTGCGGCTGCAAAAGAAGTTCGTAAAACCATTCCTGCGAAGTATAAAACGATCACTAATAAAACTAAAATCGAAGGTGATTTAACTTGGCATGAAATTCATAATAAATCAATGAGTGCAGAGTCTCGTACTGGTCGTCAGATTTGTTTAGTAGAAAGTCCTGCGGTTTACAAAACAACAACTAAACGTGTTGTTAAAGTTCCTGCTAGCACAAGAAAAGTAAACATTCCTGCTAAGTATAAAACCATTAAGGTTAGAACCTTAGTTTCAGCTGCTTCTGAAAGACGTACAACTGTTCCAGCGGTTTACAAAACAGTAACAAGTCAAGAGCTAGTGAAAGAAGGTCAGATGGAATGGCGTTCAATCCTATGTGAAACAAACATGACTCGTTCACGTGTTACAGATATTCAACGTGCCTTAAAAGCGAAGGGTTTTAATCCTGGCCCGATTGACGGCGTAATTGGTAAGCAAACAATTAAAGCGATGAATAAGTTCCAAAAAGCGAATAAGCTACCTGTTGATAGATACTTAAATGTGCAATCAATTAGAGCGTTAGGCGTTTCTGAAAGATAGTCAACTGGTTTGATTAATATTAAAAAGCACCTTTTTAGGTGCTTTTTTTTTGACTGAAAAATTCAAGTTACCACTTGTGAGGTTTAAACTCTTTTATAGTGTCCTCTAATAGGATATCCTCAAACTCTTTTCTACTGATTAACTTAGCGCCCAGTGAATTAAGGTGAGGGGTTTCTACTTGCGTATCAATTAGCTTAAATCCCCATTTTTTAAGTTGTTCGGTTAAACTAACCAATGCGATTTTTGAAGCGTTACTTACCTTGGCAAACATAGATTCACCAAAAAACACTTTACCGATTGCAACGCCATATAGCCCACCGACTAACGTATTATCTAGCCAAACTTCAACGGAATGTGCGTGACCTTGTTGATGCAGTGCATTGTAAGCGATTAGCATTTTATCAATAATCCAAGTTCCTTCTTGTTCTGGACGGTCAATTTCGGCACACTGACGAATGACTTCTGAAAACTGTTTATCAAATGTAATCGTAAATTTTTGTTGTCTAATCAATTTTGCTAGGCTCTTGCTAATTTTTAGGTCATCAATTAATAAAACAGAGCGAGGGTTGGGCGACCACCAAAGAATAGGGTCGTCTTCGTTAAACCAAGGAAAGATTCCTTTTGAATAGGCTTCGAGTAGCCAGTTTTCTGTTAATGAGCCACCAACGGCGAGTAAACCATTCGGGTCTTCTAACGCCAAATGAGTTGGAGGGAATTGTATTTTATTTTCATCTAGCCAAAAAGGTTCTAGCATTGTTTTAATTTGTGCATCCATAATTAAGATAACTATATTATCTAGGATTTTAAACATTAATTTCAGTTAAAATGTCTTCCTCTTAAAATTTGTTGTTTTACCTCAAGGAACTTTAAAATCGTGTCACAATTTGTTCATCTTCATGTTCACTCAGAATATTCGGTTGTTGATTCTACGCTGGGTATTAAATCTGCGGTTTCATTAGCGACAGAATTTAAGCAGCCAGCCATTGCAATCGTTGACCATATGAATATGTTTGCCTTAGTAAAGTTTTATACCAATGCAATGGCGGCGGGAATTAAACCTGTTATTGGGGTTGAGATTAATGTAGAGCCCGAATCAGGTGAAATGTTTAAGGTGGTTTGTTTGTGTCAAAACAAGCAAGGTTATTTAAATCTATCGCATATTATTTCTAAGGCATATTTAAAAAATCAACGAATTGTAAATAATAAAAACATTGCACTGGTCAAGCAGCAGTGGCTTGCAGAAAGAAATGAAGGCTTAATCATTCTTTCTGGTGGGCGTGAAGGTGATATTGGGCAGGCAATTATTGAACAAAAGCCGAACCTTGTCGCACAACGCACGAAATGGTGGATAGAAAACTTCCCTAATCGATTTTATTTAGAGCTAATTCGTACTGGCAGAGCTAACGAAGAAGAGTGTATTGTTGGATCGGTTGAAGTCGCACATCGCTATGATTTGCCAGTCGTGGCAACCAATGACGTTCGTTTTGTCAAGTCAGATAACTTTGATGCCCATGAAGTACGGGTTTGTATTCATGATGGTTATATATTAGATGATCCAAACCGCCCTAAGCATTATTCAGAAGAACAATATTTCCGTACCAGCGAAGAGATGGCAGAATTATTCGCGGATATCCCTGAAGCGATTGCCAATACGGTTGAAGTGGCAAAAAGATGTAATCTTAATCTTACGTTGGGTGAGTTTTTCTTACCTGAATTCCCTATCCCTAATGGCTTGACTGAAAACCAATATTTTATTCAAGCCTCAGAAGAAGGTTTAAACCAACGGCTAAACTTTTTATTCTCGGACTTATCCGCAGAAGCGTTTGCCGAAAACCGTAAAGCTTACGATGCAAGATTGAAGTTTGAATTAGACATTATTATTCAAATGAAATTTCCAGGTTACTTCTTTATCGTTGCAGACTTTATTCAATGGGCTAAAGACCAAGGGGTACCCGTTGGACCAGGTCGTGGTTCTGGTGCTGGGTCGTTGGTCGCTTATGCGATGAAAATAACCGACCTTGACCCGCTAGAATATGATTTACTTTTTGAGCGTTTCTTAAATCCAGAACGTTTGTCCATGCCCGATTTTGATGTTGATTTTTGCATGGATCGTCGTGATGAAGTGATTGATTATGTCGCCCGACAATATGGGCGAGACCACGTATCACAAATCGTAACCTTTGGAACGATGGCGGCGAAAGCGGTGGTGCGTGATGTTGGGCGAGTGCTTGGTTTAGGCTATGGCTTGGTTGATAGCGTGGCAAAGTTGATTCCCAATGATTTAGGGATAAAACTAAAAGGTGCACTAGAACAAGAAGAGCAATTGCAAGACAGATACGATAATGACGATGATATTCGTATGCTACTGGATTTGGCTTTGACCTTAGAGGGAACGGTTAGAAATACCGGCAAGCATGCGGGAGGGGTGGTTATCTCTCCTACACCACTAGATGAGTTCTGTCCGATTCTATGCGATGCTGATGGCTCAAGCGTGGTGACGCAATTAGATAAAAATGATGTCGAAACCGCTGGTTTGGTCAAGTTCGATTTTCTTGGGTTAAGAACCCTAACCATTATCGACTGGACATTACAGACTATTAATGCGGATAAAACAAAAGGTGATGAAGGCTTTATTGAGATTGAAAGTATTCCGCTGGTGGATAAAAAGGTTTTTGATTTAATCAAAACTGGGCGAACCACAGGGATTTTTCAATTAGAGTCTTCGGGTATGCAAAACCTAATTGTTCGCTTGAAGCCCGATTGTTTTGAAGACATTATCGCATTGGTTGCGTTGTTTAGACCAGGCCCATTAGAGTCAGGCATGGTTGACAACTTTATTGCCCGTAAGCATGGGCGCGAAAAAGTGTCCTATCCAGACGCACAATATCAGCATGATTCATTAAAAGAAACGCTTGAGCCTACCTATGGTGTTATTCTCTATCAAGAGCAGGTAATGCAGATTGCACAGATTTTATCTGGCTATACACTAGGTGAAGCCGATATGCTTCGTCGTGCGATGGGTAAAAAAGACGCGGAAGTCATGGCAAAACAACGTTCTGTATTTGAGCAGGGAGCGATTAATAATGGCGTTGAAGGTTCGCTCGCCATGAAAATATTTGACTTGGTAGAAAAGTTTGCGGGTTACGGCTTTAATAAATCCCACTCTGCCGCCTACGCTTTAGTTTCCTATCAGTCTGCTTGGTTAAAAACCTATTATCCAGCTGAGTTTATGGCAGCTCAAATGTCATCGGATATGGATAATACTGAAAAAGTGGTTCACATGGTCAACGAATGTTATTCGTTGGGCTTGAGCGTTGATGTACCCGACATTAACCGCGGACAAATTCACTTCAAAGCCGTTAAGGGTGAAGCAAAGTTGATTTATGGGTTGGGAGCAATTAAAGGAGCAGGGGAAGCGGCGTTAGAAAACGTGATTGATGAGCGTAACGCCAACGGAACTTATAAAGACTTGTTTGATTTCTGCTTCCGTGTCACTAAAAAAGTGAATAAGCGTGTGCTTGAAGCGTTAATTTTAGGCGGTGCATTTGATAAGTTGCATAATAATCGCCATGCAATGGTCGCAAGTATTGGAATTGCGTTGCAAAAAGCTCAGCAAAAGCACAAGGACGAAGAAGCTGGTCAAGTTGATTTGTTTGGTGATGCAGAAGCCTTTGAAAATGAAAATGCCGATGAACTACTCAATGTTAGTGAAATGCCCGAAAAAGAAAGACTGAAAAAAGAAAAAAATAGTTTAGGACTGTATATTACAGGTCACCCGATTGATGAGTATAAAGAAGAGCTGAATAAAATAGTCGATAAAAAACTGATTGACCTAATGCCAGAAAAATGGAAAAAGATTTGGGTTGCAGGGCTGATTGTTGAGTCAAGAAGCAAAGTGACCAAATCAGGTAGCAGGATGGGCTTTGTTTCATTAGATGATAAAACATCGCGGCTAGAAATCGTATTACGTCCTGCCGTTTTCGAGTCAGCACGGGAAGATATTGGTGTTGATAAAATCGTGCTTTTTTATGGAGAAGTTGCTGAAGATAAGTTTAATGGCGGCATTCAAATGACCGCAGAGCAAGTTGTCAGTCTACCGGAGTACCGAGTAGAAAACGCAAGAGCGATTAAAATATACTCAAACCAAAATGCAGAAGTCGCAAAAATTCACGAATTACAAAATATTTTACTGCCTTTCAGAAGTGACGTGGGCTTACTGCTCGTCGTAGATTTTGAAAATAATGACGCTAAAGTTCAGCTAAAAAGTACAGAAGGTTTTCGATATTTCCCGGAAGATGAATTGTTAGAAAATCTAAGGCAATCTAATTGGAAGCCTGAAATTGTTGTTTAAGGAGTCGATTAAGGAGTCGCTTAACAACTAAGGTTAGAATTAGCATTTTTTGCGAAAACACGTTAATTTATCCTTTCTGTGGGGAAAAAAGTGCCCAGGGGGGTGCTTTTAATAATGCATTCTTTTAAAAAAGAGTTATAATATCGCCAGTTTTTTAAATACATATTTAAGAAAGTGATGTTTTTTATTGCTTTGCTTAGTTTTAAAAACCCCGTTTTCACGGGGTTTTTTGTTATTTACGATAAAGGAAGTTTGTGACTTTAGAAGAAAAGATAGAAGGATTGGTTCGACCCGTTATAGAGTCAATGAATATTGAGTTTTGGGGCTGTGAGTATTTACCAGCAGGGAAAAACACCATTCTTAGAATATTTATAGATACTGAAAACGGTGTTGGTGTTGATGATTGCGGAAAAGTGAGTCGTCAAATTAGTGCTATTATGGATGTTGAAGATCCTATTTCAAGTATTTATACCTTAGAAGTTTCTTCACCAGGGTTAGATCGCCCACTTTTTACACCAGAACAATTCAAAATGTACGATGGTCAAGTTCTTAAAATTAGAACCTCGCTCTCTGTCATGGGGCGCAAACGTTTTAAGGGAGCTATTGAAAATGTAACAAAGGAAGGCGTTGATATTGAAGTCGATGGTGAAATTTATACGATTGATTTCGATGAAATTGAAAAAGCAAATGTTGTCCCAAAAATTTAAATAAAAAAATTAATTACTCAAGTTAAGGAACGTTAAAGTGAGCAAAGAAGTATTAGCAGTTGTTGAGATTATGTCCAACGAAAAAAACGTGGAAAAAGAAATTATTTTTGACGCGGTTGAAGCCGCATTGGCAATGGCAACACGTAAAAGTCATCATGATGAAATAGACGTGCAGGTAAATATTGACCGTGATACGGGTAACTACGAAACATTTCGTGTTTGGGAAGTTATTGAAGATGACGTGGCAATTGAAGATAATGTTGAATGGTATCTTCGCCACATGGATGCGGTTGATATAGATCCTCATATTGAACCAGGTGAGTTTATCAAAGAGCCGATGGAATCAATTGAATTTGGACGTATTGGCGCGCAGACAGCGAAGCAAGTTATTTTACAAAAAGTAAGAGAAGCGGAGCGTAAGCGAATTGCAGAAGAATATAGTTCTCGTGTCGGTGAAATTATTACTGGTCAAGTGAAGCGTATTGACCGTGGTGATGTGATTCTTGATTTAGGTGATAATGTTGATGCGGTAATTCCTCGTTCAGAATTAATTAATCGCGAAACGTTTAAACTAGGTGATAGAGTACGTGCTTACGTGAAAGAAGTTGAATACAAAACACGTGGTGCACAAATTCTGATGTCTCGTGGTTGTAAAGAAATGCTGATGGAACTATTCAAGGTTGAAGTGCCTGAAATTGGTGATGATTTGATTGATATTATGTCTGCGGCACGGGATGTAGGCTTTAGAGCAAAAGTTGCGGTGAGAGCAAACGACTCACGACTTGACCCAATTGGTGCATGTGTTGGAATGCGTGGAAGTCGTGTGCAAGCAGTGACTAATGAATTAAACGGAGAACGAATTGATATCGTTTTATGGGATTCAAATGATGCCCAGTTCGTGATTAACGCAATGTCTCCTGCTGAAGTAACCTCTATCATGGTTGACGAAGACAAACATACGATGGATTTGGCAGTTGATGATGAGCAATTATCACAGGCAATTGGTAAAAACGGACAAAACATTCGTTTAGCTACCGAATTGACGGGTTGGACATTGAATGTAATGTCTGAAACCGACATGGCGGCTAAAAATGAAGATGCCTCTAAAGATTACGTTGACGTATTTGTAAATGGTTTAGACGTTGATGAAGATCTTGCTAGCGTATTAGTGGCAGAAGGTTTTACAACATTGGAAGAAGTGGCATATGTGCCAATGTCGGAGATGTTGGATATTGAAGGGTTTGATGAGGATATCGTCAGTGCGTTAAAAGACCGTGCGAAGGATTCATTATTAACGGAAGCGATTTCAGCAGAAGAAAAAATTGTGAATGCTGAACCCGCAGATGACTTGAAAGCATTAGAGGGCATGGATGATAAAATGGCGAAGACCCTAGCGGGAGCCAACATCATTACCCAAGAAGATTTAGCTGAATTAGGCACAGATGAGTTGCTTGAAATTATTGACATTGACGAAGAAAAAGCAGGGGCATTAATTCTTAAAGCCCGCGCTCCTTGGTTTGAGCAGGAGGACTAGATATTATGTCAGAAACATCTATCAAAGATTTTGCGGAAAAGTTAACCCTTTCTACCGATAAACTGATTTCTCAAATGGAGAAGGCAGGCATTAAAGGTAAAAAGGTAGATTCATCTTTATCCGACGATGAAAAAATGAAATTGTTAAGTTATTTAAAAGGGCTACACGGAGATACCTCCGAAGCACCTAAAAAAGTAACACTAAACAGAAAAAAAACTCAAAAGATAAGCTTGTCATCTGGTGGTGGAAAGCGTTCAGTAAATGTAGAAGTGCGTAAAAAACGTACCTATGTTAAAAAGCCTGATGTTGTTGAGCAACCAGTAGAAGAAGTCATTGAAAAGCCGGTTGAGAAGAAAGTTGAGCAACCTGTTGTAGCGAAAAAAGTGGTTGAAAAACCTGCTGAGAAAAAGGTTGTCAGTACGCCTAAATCTACACCTGCACAACCTAAAAAAGAGAAGCCCAAAAAAGAGTTTACCAAGCAAGCACCAGCGGTTAAAACCCCTGCAAAAGCGGATAAAGCTAAAAAGGGTAAGACTGTAACCAAAGAAAAGCAATCTAAAAAGGATATTGCGTTTGGCGGTGGAGACAATGCCTTTGGTCGTCGTCGTCATAAACAGCATCATCATAAAAAACATATGGTTGAAGTTGACAATGAACATGGATTCCAAAAGCCCGTTGAAAAGCAGATTCATGAAATTGAAGTTGGTGAGACTATTAAAGTATCTGAAATCGCCGATAAAATGTCGGTTAAAGGTGCAGAGGTTGTTAAATTCTTAATGTCTATGGGAACAATGGTTACCATTAACCAAGTGTTAGACCAAGAAACAGCACAGTTAATCATTGAAGAGATGGGACATAAAGCCGTATTAGTGAATGAAAATCAACTTGAAGATGACGTGGTTAATAGTGTCAACGATTCTGAAATGATTAAGCGTGCACCTGTTGTCACCATTATGGGTCACGTTGACCACGGTAAAACATCATTACTTGACTACATTCGTAAAGCGAAAGTTGCCGATGGCGAATCAGGTGGAATCACCCAGCACATTGGTGCTTACCATGTTAAAACAGAGCAGGGTGGAGTTACCTTTATTGATACACCTGGCCACGAAGCCTTTACAGCGATGCGTGCCCGTGGTGCAAAAGTAACTGATGTTGTTATTATTGTGGTTGCGGCCGACGATGGTGTCATGCCTCAAACCAAAGAAGCCATTCAGCATGCTAAAGCGGCTAATTTGACGATGGTTGTCGCAATTAACAAAATTGATAAAGAAGGTGCAAACCCAGATAAAGTCATGCAAGAGTTAGTGGCGGAAGAAGTAGTGCCTGAAGATTGGGGCGGTGACGTTCCTTTTATTAAAGTATCTGCGAAAACGGGTGAAGGTGTTGATGAACTGCTTGAATCGATTGCTTTGTTATCAGAAATTCTAGAATTAGAAGCCCCTATCGACTGCCCTGCACGTGGTGTGGTGGTTGAATCTCGTCTTGATAAAGGACGTGGAGCAGTTGCGACAGTACTGGTACAATCTGGAACCGTCAAAAAAGGCGATATCATACTTTGTGGAATGGAGTACGGACGTGTTCGAGCATTGATGAACGAACAAGGACAGAACGTAACGGAAGCAGGTCCATCTATTCCAGTTGCTGTACTTGGTTTATCAGGCGTGCCGATTGCGGGAGATGATATGCTGGTGGTTGCAAATGAACGTAAAGCAAAAGAAGTTGCTAGCCATAGACAAACCAAAGCGAAAGAGCTTAAAATTGCACGTCAACAAAAATCAAAACTAGACAATATGTTTAACCGTATGGCTGAAGGTGATATTGAAAATGTTAATATCATTCTAAAAGCCGATGTACAAGGTTCAATTCAAGCAATTACTGATGCGCTAGTTAAGATTTCCAATGAAGAAGTTAAAGTCTCAGTGGTTTCTTCCGCGGTAGGTGGGATTTCAGAAACCGATGCGAATTTAGCACTTGCTTCTGATGCACTTATTTTTGGTTTCAACGTTCGTGCGGATGCAAAAGCAAAACGCATTATTGATAGTGAAGGTGTTTACTTAAAATACTACAGTGTTATCTATGAAATTGTTGATGAAGTAAAGCGTGCCGTTGAAGGCAAGCTTGCTCCAGACTTCCAAGAAAATATTGTGGGTGTTGCGGATGTACGTGAAGTCTTTAAAGCACCTAAGATTGGCTTAATTGCGGGTACGATGGTCACGGAAGGAACGATGAAGCGTAATAACCCAATCCGTGTTTTACGTGATAATATTGTTATCTACGAAGGAGAATTAGAATCTCTAAGACGCTTTAAAGACGACGTTAACGATGTCAAAAAAGGCATGGAATGTGGTATTGGTGTGAAAGACTATAATGATGTTAAAGTCGGCGACCAAATCGAGTGTTATGAAAGAATTGAAGTTAAGCGTACGCTTAGTTAATATTTGTTTTTAATACGAGTCTTAAAAACAGGGGCTTGCCCCTGTTTTTTTATTTAAGGAAAAATAAAATGGCTGATATCAGCAGAACAAAAAGGGTTTCACTAGAAATTCGTAAAACACTCAGTGAGATTTTACATCTAGAAACCAAAGATCCAAGGTTAGAAAAAATTAATATTACCGAAGTAAAAATCTCTAAAGATTTAGGGGTAGCGACGATTTACTTTACAATTATAGGCTCGAATGAAGAAGATAAGGCAGCTCAAGATGCGATTAAAGCATTAGAAAAAGCATCAGGGTTCTTTAGAAGTGAAATTGGTAAACGTATGAATTTACGAATTACCCCACATTTACGATTTTTTTATGACAAGGTAGCTGAAAACGCAAGTCATATTGAAGAACTAATTTTTAAAGCGTTGCATAAAAAATAATGGAAAATTCGTTAGAAAATCCTGTTAAAAAACAATGGCAAAAAGTCGATGGTATTGTTTTATTAGACAAGCCAGAAGGCGTAACCTCGAATGGTATTTTACAAAAGGTTAGACGTTTTTACAGTGCCAAAAAAGCAGGACATACAGGGGCGTTAGATCCATTTGCAACGGGGTTACTACCGATTTGTTTTGGAGAGGCAACCAAAGTTTCGGGCTTATTGTTAGACTCTGATAAAAAATATATAGCCACGCTAAAACTTGGACTAGCGACCGATACAGGCGACAAAGATGGCGAAGTCATTTTAGAAAAGCCATTACCCCAATTAACGGAACAAAAAATACTTTCAGTATTCGAACAGTTCACAGGGAAGATTGAACAGATTCCGCCAATGTATTCTGCATTAAAACACAAGGGGAAACCTCTGTATGAGTATGCAAGAAAAGGCATCGAAATTGAGCGTCCAGCACGTCCACTGACGATTTTATCCTTATCTTTGCTTTCTTTTGCAAATGATATAATTAAATTTGAAGTACATTGTTCAAAAGGAACCTATGTCCGTACATTAGGCGAAGACATTGCAAAAACACTAGGTTCGGTTGGGCATTTAATTGCCTTACATCGCACGCAAACTGGTGATATAACCGCTGACCAAATGCAATCTGTTGAGACACTTTCAACGGGTTCTAAAGAGTTTTTGCTACCGCTTGATTTACCTTTAAAACATTTACAAGCGATTCATCTAACTGAACAGGATGCGAAATTAATTCAACAGGGCGGAAAACTGGCAGTTGAAAAACCCGCCACAGATTTAGTAAGATTTTATGATCAGAATAATGTTTTCTTTGGCGTTGGTGAATGGCAATATGAAAAAAACCTCTTAAAACCTAAAAGATTATTTAACCTTTGATTTTTGATAGTGAGTTTGCAAAGCTTGATTTAAGACGTTCGAGTGAATTTCAAAAACAACACCTAGTGCATTCTGCCAACATTCCTTGGGATGAATTAGATTTACGATTAAATGAGCTACCATCAAGAGGTGTTGGTTTAAATCTTATTTGCACGGATATGATAGAAGCTGAGTTGGCAGTAAAATTCCTGACAGAAAAAAAATATATTATCAAGCAAGTTGTTAATCAAGATGAATTACATGCTTTTTTAGCAAATAACGCTTTACAGCTTGAAACAGGTCGCCAAGTAATACAGCTATGGTCACCTTCGAATCTTATCTTAGAGTTTATTAAACTTAATCCTGAACTGACAAAATCAGCAACGGTTTTAGATATTGGTTGTGGTGGTGGTCGTGATGCAGTTTTTCTTTCAATGCAAGGGTTTGAAGTCACTGCAATTGAGCAAAAACAACAGGTTATTTCACGTGCTAAATCTTTGGCAAAAAACAATCAACAACAGATAGAGTGGCTTACTTGTGATGTGAATCAAACAGATTGTTTACCAAATAAACAGTTTAATATAATTGTCATAATCCGCTATTTGAATCGTGATTTAATAGCTTGGATTAAAAAACATACCCCCCTGGGCACTTTTTTAGTTTTTCAAGCGTTTTCAGAGGGTGTTCAGACGCTTGGTTCACCAAAGAACCCAAAGCATATTGTTCAAGAGCATGAGTTTGCAGAAAACTTTGGAAAGTCTGCGGGGTTTGAAATAATAGTTGATAGAATAGATGAACTAAAAGATGGTAGACCCGTTTCGTCTTTTATTGCACAGAAAACAGAGGAGCAACAATAATGAATATTAGCCCACAAGAGTTATTTGACTACTTTCAAGAGTACAGCATTTGTGAATCTCTAACCTTGAATGAAGTGGATACGATGACACGCTATTTGCAAGAAAAAGAATTTGAACCACACCAAATCATCACCGATATGGGTGAAGTAGGGCGTTCAATGTATTTTATCTATCAAGGAAAGGTCGCCTTTACAAGTTCAGACGGACGTTCTGAATCAATGATTGGTAAGCAAGAAACGGGCAGTTTAATTGGCGAGATGTCTTTTTTTGATGGCGTACCAAGACAGCTTAGAATGACTGCGGGGAAAAATCCTGTTAAGTTAATTGAGATAACCAAAGCTATGTATGACCGTCTTAAAGTTGAGTGTCCCTATATTGCTGTAAATTTATTAGAGAATGCGGTAGTCAGTTTAGATCATTTAGTGAGAGAAGTTAGTCAAGATTTGTCCCATATTGAAAATTATATGCACGGAACAGGTAAACGTTGATTTTAAAAACATAGTCTGTATAATGCTCCAATTCGTCCCTGCCGTCGGCTGTGGGTTACGATTATTTTTAAGAGCCGATAGATTAAGGATATAACTATGTTAACAGCACAAGAAAAAGCTGCAATCATTGCAGAATACGCTACTAGCGAAGGTGATACAGGTTCTTCTCAAGTTCAGATTGCACTTTTAACACATCGTATTAAGTACCTAACTGAGCACTTTAAGTCTCATAAACAAGATAACCATTCTCGTACAGGTTTATTACGTTTAGTTAGCCGTCGTCGTAAATTGCTTGATTATTTACACGTTAAAGAAGCTGAACAGTATTTCACGCTAATTAAGAAATTAGGTTTACGTAAGTAATTGCCTGTTAATTTCAAAAAAAAACCCGCTTTAAGCGGGTTTTTTTATGTCTAAAGTTTATCTATCTATTGTGTTATATATCAGTCTTTGTGATAATGGCAAGATAAATTTATCTTAAAGGAAATAGTGATGTCAAAAATAACCAAAAGCTTCCAATATGGAAATCACCAAGTTGTATTAGAAACGGGTGAAATTGCCCGTCAAGCCGACGGTGCGGTGATGGTTTCGATGGGCGAAACGCAGTTGTTGGTAACGGTTGTAGCGGTAAAAACGCCTAAAGAAGGACAAGACTTTTTTCCTTTGATGGTTCAGTACCAAGAAAAAGCTTATGCCGCGGGTAAAATTCCTGGCGGATTTTTAAAACGTGAAGCGCGTCCATCTGAAAAAGAAACCTTACTTTCACGCCTAATTGATCGCCCAATTCGCCCATTATTTCCAAAAGGATTTATGAACGAGGTGCAAATTATTGCCACGGTAATGTCATTAGATGAAAACGTTGGCACAGAAATCCCAGCAATGTTAGGAACCTCAGCAGCATTAGCAATTTCTGGCATTCCATTTGATGGGCCGATAGGTGCGGCAATTGTTGGTTATACTGAAGAAGAAGGTTACAGCTTAAACCCTTCCAGTCTTGATTTAGAAACCTCAGACCTTGAGTTAAGTGTCGCAGGAACGTCTGAAGCAGTATTAATGGTCGAGTCTGAAGCGTCTGAACTATCAGAAACAGTGATGCTAGGTGCTGTAATGTACGGGCATCAACAAATGCAAGTCGCGATTGAAGCAATTGCTGAATTTAAAGCGGATGCAGGAAAACCAGCTTGGAATTGGCAAGCGGCGGAAGAAAATGTAGCATTAAAAGAACAAGTTTTTAACAGCGTTAAAACCGATGTTGAAGCGGCTTATAGCATCGCCGATAAAATGGCTCGTTATGATGCACTAGATGCCGCAAAGCTAAAAGTAAATGAAGAGCTTGTAAACGGTGAAAGCGGTATTGATGCAAGTGATGTTGAAAAAATGTTCGGCAAGTTACAAAAAGAAGTCGTGCGTGGCAGAATTATTGCAGGAGAGCCAAGAATTGATGGTCGTGATACCAGCACTGTTCGTGATATTCAGTGTAAAGTGGGTATTTTAAACAAAGCACATGGTTCGGCATTATTTACTCGTGGCGAAACCCAAGCGATTGTTGCCACAACACTAGGAACCGAAAGAGATTCTAAGATTGTTGATGACCTAGCAGGCTCATACCATGATCGTTTTATGCTTCATTACAATTTCCCTCCGTATTCGGTGGGTGAGTGTGGTCGTGTTGGTACGCCTGGTCGTCGTGAAATTGGGCATGGTATGCTGGCACGTCGTGGTGTTGCCGCATTGTTACCAACCGTTGAAGAATTTCCTTATACCATCCGTGTGGTATCCGAAATTACCGAATCAAACGGCTCATCTTCGATGGCATCTGTTTGTGGTACTTCCATGTCGTTAATGCATGCAGGCGTGCCAATTGAAACGCCGATTGCAGGAATTGCAATGGGTCTAGTAAAAGAAGAATCTGGCTTTGCTGTCTTATCCGATATTTTAGGCGATGAAGATTATCTTGGTGATATGGATTTTAAAGTGGCAGGAACGGAGCAGGGGATTACCGCATTGCAAATGGATATTAAAATCTCAGGGATTACCGAAGAGATTATGGATATTGCATTAGGGCAGGCAAAAGAAGGGCGTTTAACGATTTTGGCAGCTATGGCAAAAACCATTAGTTCATCAAGAGAAGAAGTGGCTGGTAATGCACCTAAGTTCTACATGATTAAAGTGAAACCAGAAAAAGTCCGTGAAATCATTGGCAAGGGTGGTTCAAACATTCGCGCACTAACCGAAGAAACAGGTTGTGTGATTGAAATTGATGATGAAGGTAATGTCAAAATTGCTTCGAAAGACAAAGCATCTGCTGAAATGGCAAAAGCTAGAATCGCTGAAATCACCGCAGAGCCAGAGATTGGTAAAACTTATGATGCAGTGGTTAAGAAAATCGTTGATTTTGGTGCTTTCGTTGCCTATATGCCTGGTAAAGAAGGCTTAGTTCACGTTTCTCAAATTGCACAGGAGCGTGTTGAAGATGTCAGTGCCTACCTAAGTGAAGGCGAAGAAATTAAAGTAAAATTAATTGATATCGACAAACAAGGTAGAGTTAAATTATCGATTAAAGAAGTTGATTAACCTTAGTTGTTAAGCGTCTCTTTAAAATAACAGTCGTATCTACGGCTGTTTTGATTTTCCCTATCCATTTTATTTCCAAAGGTAAGTATGTCCAACTCCATTCCAAGTCATTCCTCATTTGAATTCATTCGTTCGCAAGAAATTGAATCTTTAAACGTAACCGTTCAACATTTTAAACATAAAGCAACAGGTGCGGAGCATTATCATTTGTCTGCTGATGATGCGCAAAATGTCTTTATGGTGGCGTTAAGAACCGTGCCAATGGACTCTACGGGAGTGGCGCATATCTTGGAACATACGGTATTATGTGGCAGTGAAAAATACCCTGTTCGTGACCCGTTTTTTATGATGATTCGTCGCTCGCTAAATACTTTTATGAATGCCTTTACTTCTAGTGATTGGACGGCTTATCCGTTTGCTTCTGAAAATAGAAAAGACTTTCATAATTTATTGCAAGTCTATATGGACGCTGTATTTTTTCCAAATATTGATGCCTTGGATTTTGCACAAGAAGGGCACCGTTTTGAATTTGAAGAAAAGGCGAATGCAGACTCAGATTTGACCTATAAAGGAGTGGTGTTTAATGAAATGAAAGGGGCGATGAGTTCGCCCATTTCAACATTGTGGCAAAGCTTTACTGAGGCAATGTATCCAACCTCAACCTATCATTATAACTCTGGTGGAGAACCGGTTGATATTCCAGATTTAACGCACGATGAGCTGGTTGCCTTTCATAAAAATCATTACCACCCATCGAATGCGGTGTTTATGACTTACGGTGATATTTCGGCAAAAGAACACCAAACCCAGTTTGCTGAGTTAGGCTTGTCAAGATTTAAAAACAAGGTTGATGTGGTTAAGGTTTCAACAGAACAACGCTTTGATAAACCACAACAGGTAAATTCAACTTATGCGTTGGATGAAGAGGATTTAACGGATAAAACGCATATTGTAATTGGCTGGTTGTTAGGCGAAAATAAAAATACGCTGGACGTGTTACATGGACATTTATTGTCAGCGGTATTGTTAGACAATAGTGCCTCACCTTTGCGTAGGGTGCTTGAAAATACCGAACTTGCCAATGCTCCTTCGCCATTATGTGGTTTAGAAGATTCCAATAAAGAAATGGTGTTTTCAGCAGGTGTGCAGGGTTCTAATCCCGAGCATCAAGCCAAAATTGAAAAACTTATTCTTGATGAATTGCAGCGTGTCGCCGATGAGGGCGTTAGTATTGGAGAAGTTGAAGCCATGTTGCATCAACTAGAGCTATCGCAACGTGAAGTGACGGGTGATGGCTATCCTTATGGTTTATCATTAATTTTACAATCCTTAGCAGGAGCAATGCATGATGGTGATCCAATCGCTTTATTAGATACCGATGCAGCACTTAAAACGCTTGG
>CAZQYD010000002.1:0-17676 GCA_964597465.1 uncultured Piscirickettsiaceae bacterium
ATCTTCATTTTAAACTTAACGAGACCTTTGCAAGAGTATTTCACAGATTAAAATGGCTATAATTTCGTATCTTTCAGCCAAAAAAAACGCTCAATAGCTAGCTATTAAGCTTGTTTTTTTGACTAAAACCTGCAAGATTTTATCTCATTTTATCCTCGCTCCCTACTCATGCAAAGGTCTCATAACAAAGAAATATGTCCATGTCTATAGAAAACCAAGCAGAGTATAACGATTACCAACCTTCCAAAATAGAGCAAGCTATTCAGCAGGTTTGGGATGATGGTAAGGTTTTTGAGGCGAAAGAAGATAGCTCAAAAGAAAAGTTTTATTGCCTGTCTATGTTTCCTTACCCAAGTGGAAAGCTGCATATGGGGCATGTTCGTAACTATACTATTGGTGATGTAGTCTCTCGTTTTCAACGGATGCAGGGTAAAAATGTATTGCAACCAATGGGCTGGGATGCGTTTGGTTTACCTGCTGAAAATGCGGCGATGCAACATGGCGTTGCCCCTGCGAAATGGACCTACGAAAATATTGACTATATGCGCGAACAGTTGAAATCGCTTGGACTGGGGATTGACTGGTCACGTGAAATAGCGACTTGCCATCCCGAATATTACCGTTGGGAACAGTGGTTGTTTACGCAGTTATTGGAAAAAGGTTTGGTGTATCGAAAATTATCAGTGGTCAATTGGGATCCAGTCGATAAAACAGTATTGGCAAATGAACAGGTTATCGACGGTAAGGGTTGGCGTTCGGGCGTGGCGGTTGAGCGTAAAGAAATTAACCAATGGTTTTTACGCATTACTGATTATGCTGATGAGTTATTGACGGGATTGGACGATTTAAAGGATTGGCCAGAGCAGGTTAAAACCATGCAAAAAAACTGGATTGGTAAATCAACGGGTTTAGAGATTCAATTTATTCCAGAATCTGGCGTTGAGGCGGATGAAAATTTAAAAGTTTATACCACACGTCCAGACACACTAATGGGTGTTACCTATGTGGCGATTGCCGCAGAACACCCTTGGTCGCATCAAGCGGCAGAAAACAATATTGAACTGAAAGCGTTTATTGAAGAGTGTTCGCATGTCTCAACAGCGGCGGCAGATATTGAAACCATGGAAAAGAAAGGGCTTGATACGGGTATTAAAGTTAAGCACCCATTAACGGGTGAAATTGTACCTGTTTGGGCGGCAAATTTTGTGCTGATGGGCTATGGGACGGGGGCAGTGATGTCTGTTCCTGCTCATGATCAGCGTGATTATGAATTTGCAAAAAAATATGATTTAGCGATTAAAGCAGTGGTTCGTCCTGCAAAAGAAGAGACCGCTGATGTATCTGAGCAAGCTTTTACCGAAAAAGGCGTGCTTTATCAGTCTGGACAATTTGATGGTTTGAAATCAAAACAAGCGTTGTTTGAAATGGCGAAGGTACTCGGTGAACAAAACTTAGGCGAAAAACAAACCAACTACCGTTTACGTGATTGGGGGATTTCTCGTCAACGTTATTGGGGCTGTCCGATTCCTGTTATCTATTGTGATGACTGTGGTCCGGTGGGCGTGCCAGAAAAAGATTTGCCGGTGAAACTACCTGAAAATGTTGTACCGACGGGTGCAGGCTCGCCGTTAGCGATTGACCCAGCGTTGGAAAGTTTTAGAAATTGCGAATGCCCTAAGTGTGGTGGCAATGCCTCACGTGAAACGGATACCTTTGATACTTTTTTTGAGTCATCTTGGTATCATGCTCGCTATACTTCCAAGGATAATAATCAAGCAATGGTTGATAAACGCGCGGATTATTGGACGCCTGTTGATCAGTATATCGGTGGGATTGAACATGCGATATTACATTTATTATACGCAAGATTCTTCCATAAGTTGATGCGCGACGAAGGCTTACTATCCACTGATGAACCCTTTAAAAAATTACTAACCCAAGGAATGGTACTGGCAGGAAGCTGGTATAAAACCGATGCGTCAGGCAAGAAAACTTGGTTCTCTCCTTTAGACGTGGATGCGGCTAGTAAAACCTTGAAGTTGGATGGTTCCGCGGTTGAAGACGGTGGCGTTATTAAAATGTCGAAATCAAAAAACAATGGTATTGATCCGCAAATTTTAGTTGAAAAATACGGTGCAGATACCTTGCGTTTGTACATTATGTTTGCCGCACCACCAGAGCAAACGTTAGAATGGTCAGATTCAGCAGTTGAGGGTTCATCTCGATTTTTAAATCGGGTTTGGCGATTGGTGCAAGCACATCTTGAGCAAGATAATGTGCAAGCTTGTCAGGGTCAAGATGGTTTAGATAAACCACAAAAAGCGTTACGGTTAAAATTACATAGCACGATTCAAAAAATGACCGATGATATGGGCAGAAGAATGCATTTTAATACCGCGATTGCCTCGGCAATGGAATTGGTGAATGAATTATCTAAATTCAAAGATAACTCACCACAGGGTAGAGGTGTTTTACAAGAAGCGTTTGAAAAGTTGGTGTTATTACTTGCGCCGATGTCGCCACATATTTCACAGCAACTTTGGCAAGACTTGGGCAATACGGGTTTAGTCATCGACGAGGTTTGGCCGGAGGTTGACGAGCAAGCGTTGGTGAAAGACGAAATAGAAATCATGGTGCAGATTAATGGCAAACTAAGAAGTAAAATTGAAGTGGCGAGTAATGCTGATAAAGAAACCATTTTGGCAATCGCAAAAGCAGATGAACAAGCACTCAAGTTTATTGACGGAAAAGAGATTGTAAAAGAGATTGTCGTGCCAGGTCGCCTAGTGAATTTAGTCGTATCTTAGATAACGGAATTAATGAATGAAAACAAGCCTAAAATTGTTAAAAACAGCTAAAAAGTGCCCCCTGCCCACATGGCATAAATGCCAAGGGATATACCCCCCTGGGCACTTTTTAGCTGAAAATTACGGTTTTTTACTCATATTGTTCTTGTTTGTTAGCTTTATCCTGTCTGGTTGTGGTTTTCATTTGAAAGGAATCAATCAAGCTGGGCAGGCTGCTTATCAATCGGTCAAATTGGTGGATGCCCACTTAGCAAATGTCGCTGTGCAACGTGCTCTCCGTCAGCAGTTCGATAGCATGGATGTGCGTGTGGTGAGCAGTCTTGCGGATGCAGATTTAGAAGTTGTCTTTTCTGCAACGCAGTTCATAAAATCAACCACCGCAAGAACGGGGCAGGGCGACGTTTCAGATCAACTATTAAAGATGTCACAAGCGTTTGTGGTGAAGCGAGTGGCGACGGATGAAGTTGTGTTGCGTGCAACCGTGGAGAGTTTTCGAGACCATTCTGTCAACAGTGGTTTATTACAGGCGTCATCACGAGAACTGCAAAAAATTAAACGTCAAATGGCAACTGATATTGCGTTGAAAATGGTGACACGGATTAACTATTCTACGACGAAAAAGACACCTCAATGATTCCTGCGAATGTTTTTTTAAAACAATTGCAGTCGCAATCTGTCTTTGAGCCAAAGCCTTTGACGTTGATTTATGGCGAAGAACCTTTGTATGTGCAGTTAGCACAAGATCTATTACGTGAAAAACTTAAACAGCTAGATTATTTGCAACGTGACCGCTTTGATGTTGATGGTAATTTCAAGTGGCAAGATTTGCAAATGGAAGTCTCGGCTGGCAGTTTGTTTGCGGACAGGCGAGTTATCGAATTAAATGTTCCTACCGCGAAATTTGGACGAGAAGGCGGGGCGTTCATTCAATCGTGGCTGAAAATGCAACATGATATTCCGCCTGAAATTTGTTTGATTGTTTTATGCGAAAAGATTGACTTTAAACAAACCAAAGCCAAATGGTTTCAAGCGATTGAAGCCAACGGATTGGCGGTGCAGTCAAAGCCGATAGAGGGGAGGGCGTTAATAAACTGGTGCCAGACAAAAGCGACAGAACTTGATTTGCAGTTGGATGGAGAAGCTGCGAGCCTGTTAGCAGAAAGAGTCGAAGGAAATTTACTAGCCGCAAACCAAGAGTTAGAAAAGCTTAGCCTGTTGTTTAAAGGTAAAACATTAACCGCACAACATATTCAAGACAGCGTTGCCGACCAAGCACATTATCAGCTATTTGCATTAAGTAGTGCGATGTTGAGTGGGCGAGTAGAATATGCCTTGCAAATTCTAAACCGATTAAGACAAACAGGATTAGAGCAAGCGGTAATTTTATGGCTATTGTCAAAAGAATTGCGTGAGCTGATTAATATCAGCCAAAAGCAACAGTTACAGCCACTTAGTGCGGTGTTTAAGCAGTTAAGAATTTGGCAATCAAGACAGGCAGAATATAATGCGGCTTTAAAACGCCATAATTTAACGAGTTTACAAGCTTTATTAAGTGTAGCCTTAGCGATTGATTTGAATATAAAAGGCATTCGACCAGGCTATGGAAAACAAGATGCTTGGGTTGGTATAACAGACTTAGTCTATAAAATAGGAAGCAAAAAATGAATAACCATATTGCAGAGATGATGCAGGATTTAGGTAAGCAAGCTAAAAAAGCATCCAGAAAACTCTTATCCGCAACCACACAACAAAAAAATACCGCGTTAAATTTAATCGCTGATGAGTTGATTAAAAATGCCGATAAATTGAAAATTGAAAACGAAAAAGACTTACAGAATGGGCGTGACAATGGGTTAAGCCCTGCCATGATTGACCGTCTTGCACTAACCGATAGCGTGATTGAAGGAATGGCAGAAGGGTTAAGGCAAATCGCTAGCCTAAATGATCCAATTGGCGAAATAACCGACATGAAATATTTGCCATCGGGGATTCAACTCGGGCAAATGCGCGTACCTTTAGGCGTGGTGGGGATTATTTATGAATCTCGCCCAAATGTAACCATTGATGCTGCCGCCTTGTGTTTAAAATCTAGCAACGCCACTATTTTACGTGGCGGTTCAGAAGCGATTCATTCAAATAAAGCCTTAGCACAATGTATTCAATCAGCACTGAAAGCAACGGGATTGCCCGAAGCCGCCGTACAAGTCGTACCGACAACCGATAGAGCGGCGGTCGGTGAACTGATTACCATGACCGAATCGATTGATGTGATTATTCCTCGTGGCGGAAAAAGCCTAACTTCACGTATCAGTAATGATGCAAAAGTGCCGGTGATTAAACATTTGGACGGAATTTGCCATGTTTATATTGATGATGAAGCAGATACGCAAAAAGCGATTGCGGTAGCGGTGAACTCAAAAACTCACCGTTACGGGGTTTGTAATGCGATGGAAACCTTGTTGATTGCTGAATCAAGAGCAGAAGAAATGTTACCTTTATTGGCAAAAAAATATGCTGAAAAAGAAGTTGAATTAAGGGGGTGTGCAAAAACTTGTGCAATCATTGAAGCAAAGCCAGCAACGCAAGAAGATTGGCAAACAGAGTATTTAGCGCCAGTCCTATCAATTAAAATCGTAGCCGATGTGGATGAAGCCATTGAACACATTGAAATTTACAGTTCTAGGCACACCGAATCTATCGTGACAGATAATTTTACTACCTCAAGAAAGTTTTTGTCATTGGTGGATTCAAGTTCGGTGATGGTCAATGCCTCAACCAGATTTGCTGACGGATTTGAATACGGTCTGGGCGCGGAAATAGGCATCAGTACCGATAAAATACATGCCCGTGGGCCAGTAGGTTTAAATGGCTTAACCTCCCAAAAATATATCGTTTTAGGTGATGGTTCGGTAAGAACTTAATTTTTTCGCAAAAAAACAACAAAATTTTATTGTTGTGTATTTTTGTATAAAAAATAGCAATTATTAAATTAAATGGTAGAATTAGACAAGATAAATTTTTTTATAAAACTTTTTAGGACTAAATTAAAATGAAAAAAACAATTATTACTTCAGCAATATTATTATCTTTAAGTTCAGCGACAGTGCTAGCTGGAAATATTCCTCATAACGGTACCGAAGCTTATGTTCATGGTACAGACGGAAACATCGTTAGTGATCGTTATGGCAAGTGCGTAAGAACGATTTATTGGTCAGAAGCAAAGTCAATTGATGCTTGTGAAGGCAGAAAAGCAGTAGCAGTCGCTAAGCCTACACCTAAGCCAGTAGTTGTCGCTCCTGTAGTTGTCGCTCCTGTAGTTGTCGCTCCTGTAGTTGAACCTGTTGTAGTGGTTCAGCCTAAAGTTTCTGTTGCCGCTCCTATGTCATTTTCAGGGTTCTTCGCTACAAATGGGGCAAGTCTTACGTTTAAAGCTAAAACACAGCTAAATGATTATGTTGAATATTTAAATGAAAATCCGGATGCTAAAGTGAAAGTTTTAGGTCATACAGACTCTAGAGGTGCGGCTTCATTTAACCAGCGTTTATCTCTAAAACGTGCAAATAGTGTTAAGGCTTATTTAAATTCTAAGGGCATTTCTGCTAATAGAATTGAAACAGTTGGAATGGGTGAGTCAAATCCTGTTGCTAGCAATATGTCTAAAGTTGGACGTGCTGAAAATCGTCGTGTAGAGCTAGAAATCGTTAAATAAACGAAATCTCGCTAGAACAAAAAACGCCATTTTTTAATGGCGTTTTTTTTTGGCTTGAATTTGGGTAGGTAAAAGTAGGTTTTTGAATGGCTAAAATTATTGGTATCAATGGTGGTACATTTGACCCAATTCATTTTGGGCACTTGCGACCAGCGCTCGAGGTGTTGATGGCTCTTGGTTTGGAAGAGGTAAAATTTATCCCCTCGTATAACCCCGTGCACCGTGGGCAGCCAAGCGTTTCAGCAAATCATCGTTGTGAAATGGTAAGCTTGGCAATTCAAAGGCAACCTAAGTTCTCTTTGGATAGAATAGAGGTTGAGCGAGAAGGGGAGTCTTATACGATTGACACGTTGCTAGCTTTAAAAGAAAAACATACTAATACAACGTTGGTGTTAATGATGGGAACGGATGCATTTGCAAATTTTCATCAATGGCACCAATGGCAAAAAATATTGGAGATTGTTAATCTAGTCGTCATGAAACGCCCAAGCTGTCAAAAAAATTACAGTAAAGAGTCAAAACAAATTCTCAAGCAACATAAAGTAAGTAAGATAACCGCAGGTTTTGGTCAGATAATCGAACTATCTGTCACACAGCTAGATTTGAGCGCCACTGCATTACGTGGTTTCTTACAAAAAAATGAGGCGGTAGATTATTTAATGCCTGCTTCAGTAGTAAAATATATTAAACAGCATAATTTATACAGTGAGTAAGTAAATGAACACCGCAGAAGTAGAAAAAATAATCGTATCTAACCTAGAAGATAGCAAGGCATTAGACATTCAAGTGTTAGACGTGAGGAAGAAGTGTTCCTTTACTGATACAATGATTGTAGCAACAGGCACGTCAACCACACACGTAAAATCGACAGGTAACACGGTTGCAAAAGCGTTTAAAGATATAGGGAATCCTGCGTTAGGCGTGGAGTCTTCTCAAGATCCCGAGTGGGTGTTGATTGACTTAGGTGTTGCCGTAGTGCATGTGATGACGAAAGCCGCTAGAGAAAGATACCAGTTAGAAAAACTATGGTCGTTTGAGCCAACAAGAAATTAACCTCTGATGGTGATTCATTTTATTGTTGTCGGACAAAAAATGCCAAAATGGGTTTTGGAAGGGTATGGCGAATATGCAAAGCGTTTGCCAAAATCCTGCTCAATGAAATTAGTAGAGCTACCGATGGCAATACGTGGAAAGACCAGTTCGGTTGAAAAAAATAAACAACAAGAAGCAAAACGAATTGAATCTGCAATCCCTAAGGGAGCTAAAATAATTGTTTTGGACGAACATGGCAAGCAAACCACGACCCTTCAGTTTTCTGAAAAACTAAAAGAATGGCTGGGTTCAGGTCAAGACATCGCTCTAATTGTAGGAGGTCCAGATGGTTTGCTAACGGAATTGTTGCAAAAAGCAGAGTGGAAGTGGGGGTTGTCAAAATTAACCCTTCCGCATCCAATGGTAAGAATTGTAGTAGTAGAGCAAGTCTATCGCGCATGGTCTATTTTACAAAATCATCCTTATCATCGAGAGTAGAAAGGATTTCTTTTAAGGAGGTTGTATGCGTATTCATGGTTTAGTTCTCATTATATCTGTTGTTTTGTTGCTTTCTGCATGTGGTGGCGGGTCTGATTCAGGCGGTAGTGAGGTTGATAGGCCCAATTCAGAAGATGTTATCTATTCTTATCAGCATAAGGGGTTTTCTCTTTATTCTAAAAATCTTCCCTACACAAACTATAAATTAGACACAATAACGGACAGCGTCTTTAATAATTTAACGGCTAGTAATCAACTACTTGTTGCTGATAAACTACTTGCAACACTTTATTTTGGTTTGGAAACAAATAAATTACAAGCCTTGATTGATTCAGGCACATTTATATCCTCTATAAAACAAAACTTAACAGAGAAAAAAAACGATTTAGACAAGGTAGAAACAAGGTTAAATGACTCTGGAAAAAATGATGAAGAATTTTACTTTTATAACTGGCCAGAAGGAACAGAAGAAACCGCTAAAATTTTAGCAAGGTTTTACGTTTTAGAGCATTTAGATAAACACTATTTAGACTATTGGATGTCCTATGTTTTGACCTCTAATATCATGTTTTCACCTGCTTACGAGTTAGCATCCTCACACTCTCCCAATATAGACAGAGTCTATAATCGTCTTGTGCGTGATTTACGTAAACAATCAACCGTGCAATATTCGACTTATTTACACATGGTGTCGGATGATAATTGGCGTCGTTTTCGTAGCCCAGAAGACAATGGGCGAGAGATGATGGAAATATACCTGTTTGATTTTGACGATAAAAAAGTGCCAATTGCAGGGAAAGCATTGCAAAACTGGCATTTAGATAGAGATAATGACACGCTAGTGGTAGGGTTAGATGAAAACTATGAACCCTTAACCTTGTTTAACACGACGATTTATAATGGCGATGATTTTTATAGTGAATTAGTCAAGTCTGACAATTTTATTAAAGGGCTTGTTAAGCGATTAGTCAACGTATATTTTTCAACCTTTACTCAGTCTAAAAAACAAGCAGTTGTCGATAAAATTGTCGCTAGCAAACCAAAAACTTGGCAGGATATTTTATTGCAAATTGTTTTTTCTAATGAATATTTATTGTCTTCAGATAAACCCAAAAGCATGGAAGAGGTCTTTTTTTCTCTTTCCCAAAAAATTCACTTTAAACATTACAGGGGTTTTTTTCCTTATCTAGCGAGATCCTTAACTGAAATGAATCAAGCGAGTATGAAGTATAAAGTCGGTAAACCGAATGAAGTGCCTTTAGACACACAATCTTTTAGTAGTTATCATAAGTTTGTAAGAGAGAGTATTTTAATTAGTTCTAAAGGTGAAACCAGCGATGGGTGGGATAAAGAATTGTTAATATCGAATGAGTTATTTGTGGACATACCTGCTTATCAACATGAAAAAATGGTAGAAAAATTGGTTAATTATCTTTTTAAATCAGCGATAGCAAGGTTGCCTAACGAGGCTGAAATGTTGCTATTTAAACAACATTTTTTGGACGATGAAGGTAATTACGTGAGTTATTTTAGGTTGTTTAAAGATAATGGTAGTCTTAATGAAAGGCGAAATGCCGCTGTTACTATCTTTGAATATATTTCAAGATTAACTGAAGTTTATCGTTTTAAAAAGGTGGCATCATGAAAAGACGAGATTTTTTAAGAAGAACAATGGGGATGAGTGGCACAGCATTAGCGTCGGCGGATCTGACTTCTAATGCAAACGCTGCTGATGTTGATTTTTCAACCATTAATTTTGTTCGAAGTCTTTATCAGCAAAATAATGCGCAAGTTATTATGGTTTTTTTATATGGCGGAGCCTCAGAGCTAGCGGGAAACTTAACCAATATAGAAGAAATAAAACAAAAATCTCAAAGTGATTACGACAGTTATTTTAGAGGGATAACCCCTACCGCAAATAACTTTTGGCAAGAAGCTGGTGGCGAAAAAATGGAGTCTTTACTGTCTAGTGGAGATCTTAACGTGCTACGAACCTGTTTTAGTCAATTACGAGATGAGGAGGGAAATCGTTCGCACGGGCGTTGCGTTTCACAAAATCAACGTGGAATTAATGGTGAGAGTGATTCTGCAGGAATTTTTTCCGCCATTGCTAACACATTATATCGTAACGGTGCAATTAATGAAGATACCCAACTTCCTTTTCTAACCATGGAAGGCGAGTCTCAGTTTTTTTCAGCACCCAATTTTAACTTGCAACCCTTCTTAAAACCTATTGCATTAAGTGCTGATTTATCTAATCCATACCATAGGAGCTCTGAAAATAATTGGTTCTATTATACTGGCGATGAATTAGATGTAGAAAATTACAAGAATTCTAGAGCCACCTTAGATATTAAGATGGATCAACTCGCACAAGCACAAAATATAGCAGGAAAAATAAAAGAAAACTTTCAAAAAAGGTCTAGCTTAGATGAGTTTATTGAAACGATTAAACAGAAAGAAACCCCTAGTTCAGTTACTTACCCCGATAATGGCTTCTCAGAAAAATTAGAGTCTGCGGTAAAAATAATGGCAAATAATTCCGATACAAAAATTATTTCGTTAGGGAGTAGTGGGTTGGGTGGTTGGGATGACCATAATGAAGCGAGAGATTATCCTCTTAGAATGGAGAGACTGTTTACCGCGTTAGAAAGCGCAGTTTCGCATATTAAGGCGGAGAATAAGCAAGATTCAATTAGTATTATTGTATGGGGTGAGTTTGGTCGTAACGTGAATTTAAACAGTGCGTTAGGCTGGGATCATGGAAATCTACAAAATATCTATACGCTATGTGGTGAAAACTATTTCAATAATATCGGAGTTGTCGGAGAAACGGAACTTACCGAGTATGGAAAAATAAATAGATTGTATTTAAAACCCACTACAAATTCATCTTGGTTTGAACCCTTTAGCGTCGCCGCAACGCTGTACAAAGTATTTGGTATTACCAATCCTGATTTATTAACAGGTGGTTTTTCTGAAATTGGGCAAGGCTTGTTAAAAACCTAGTTGACAAGTGGTGGTTAAGTGTGGATAATTCTGCAATCCTTTTCAAATATAGGAGACTTTTGCATTCATTTATACAAAGGTCTCATAGAGATGTTTTTTGAAGATTTAGCCCTTTAAAAAAGTGTCAGAACCCGGTGCGTATCGGTATAACTAATTGAAATTATAAAAAATTACTGGAGAGCCCTATGGCAAATTCTGCACAAGCAACTAAAAGAGCACGTCAATCTGAAAAGAGTCGTATTCATAACAACAACATGCGTGCGGCAATGCGTACGACTGTTAAAAAAGTAAAAACAGCTATTGAAGCTGGTGATAAGGAAGCTGCAAACGTAGCATTCCGTGTTGCACAATCAAACTTAGATGGTATGGCTCGTAAAGGTATTATCACTAAAAACAAAGCGGCACGTGATAAATCACGTTTGAACGCTAAAATCAAAGCTCTTTAATTTTTAATTAATACGTTTAGATTCAAAAAACCGAGCTAGTCTCGGTTTTTTTATGCCTAAAATTCAAGAATTCACTTAGAATAGATTGGTCTCGGCAAACACACATTAAGGAATAGTTTGAAAAAAATATTAAAAGCAACTGCTACCACCGGTGCAATGACTATGTTGTCACGGATATTGGGCTTTGTACGAGATATGGTGATTGCTCGCTATTTTGGAGCGAGTGCGGGGGCAGATGCCTTTTTTGTGGCATTTAAGATTCCTAATTTTTTTCGACGTTTGTTTGCGGAAGGAGCGTTTTCACAAGCGTTTGTTCCCGTGCTGGCGGAGGCAAAAGAAAAAGGCGGTAAGGCGGCGGTTAAAAAATTAATTGATGCAATTGCTTTTAGGTTAATCGGTATTTTATTGATTATTACCGCCTTTGGAGTATTTGGCTCGGGCTTGATAATGATGCTATTTGCACCAGGGTTTATTGACCAGCCTGAAAAATTTAAGCTTGCGTCTGATATGCTCGCGATTACCTTCCCTTATTTATTGTTGATTTCTCTAGTCGCATTTTCTTCAGCGATAATGAATACCTACGAAAAATTTGCCGTTCCAGCCTTTACGCCTGTTTTTTTAAACCTCGTTCTGATTACGTTTGCGATAGGTGTATCGCCTTATTTAGATGTGCCCATTATGGCTCTCGCTTGGGGGGTTCTTGTTGCAGGTGTGGTGCAGTTGTTGTTCCATTTGCCATTCCTAAAAAAACTTGGTTTGTTGCCGGTTCCTAGTTCAGCAAAAAATGATGGAGTGGGTGAAGTAAAGCGATTGATGTTACCAGCCTTGTTTGGGGTATCTGTTGCACAAATTAATCTGCTAGTTGATACAATTTTAGCGTCCTTCTTAATTACTGGTTCGGTTTCTTGGTTATATTATTCCGATCGATTAATGGAGTTTCCGCTAGGTGTCTTTGGCGTGGCGTTAGCAACGGTTGTATTGCCAGGTTTGTCTAAAAAAGCAGCGAATAAAAACTGGCAAGGTTTTCAAGAGAACTTGGATTTTGCCTTACGATTAGTATTAATTATGGCGTTACCAGCCACGATTGGTTTGTTCCTGTTGGCTGAACCTTTATTAATCACATTGTTTTTTTATGGCGAATTTACTGAAAACGATGTCACAATGTCAGGTATGAGTTTAATGGCCTATTCATTTGGATTACTAGGTTTTATTTTAGTAAAAATTTTAGCCCCCGCATTTTATGCTCGAAAAGACATGAAAACACCTGTGAAGGTAGCGATAGTTGCCCTAGTGACTAATATGGTAATGAATTTAATTTTAATCGGCCCCTTTGCACACGTCGGATTAGCGGCGGCAACCTCTATTTCTGCATTTGTGAATGCGGGACTTTTATATTGGTATTTACAAAAACAAGCTGTATTTAGTCCGCTAACGGGTTGGTTAAAGCTTTTCGTACAAGTTGTTGTAGCGAATAGTCTTTTGATTGTTTTGCTGTTGGTGTTTAACCCCGTGTTAGCCGATTGGTTAGCGTTTTCTGGCTGGGAACGATTACTTTGGTTGATGGGATTAGTTTTGAGCGGTGTTGTCCTGTATGTTGGTGCATTATTCACTTTCGGTTTTCGTTTAAAACCAGTATAATCTTGTTCTTTACAATCAAAAATAATCGACAAAATGCAATTAATCCGCGGCCTACATAATTTATCGAATTCAACAGCTGATTTTGAAAAAGGTTGCGTGCTGACGATTGGTAATTTTGATGGCTTGCATCTTGGGCATCAACAGGTATTACAGCAGTTAAAAAAGGCTTCTGAGCAGTTAGAGTTGCCTAGTGTAGTGTTGTTGTTTGAACCCTTGCCGATTGAGTTTTTTAATGCCGCAAAAGCACCTGTACGCTTAATGAATTTACGCGAAAAAGTAGATTGCTTTAATCGCTATAAGCTAGTTGATAAAATATTATTATGTAAATTTAATACAGAATTTTCACAGCAAACTGCCGCTGAATTTGTTGATGAGTTACTGGTAAAAAAGCTGAATGTTAAAAAACTGATTATTGGCGATGATTTTCGATTTGCAAAGAATCGTGAAGGTGATTTTGATTTTTTACAACAACGTGGCAAAAAACAAGGCATGGAAGTGGTGCGTCAATCCACGTTTGAAATTGAAAAACAGCGTGTTAGTAGTACCAGAATTCGTCAGTGCCTAACGGAAAATAAATTAGCTGAAGCAGAACGTTTATTAGGCAACCCGTTTGGATTTAAAGGCAGAGTTATACACGGTAAAAAACTCGGTAGGCAGCTTGGTTTTCGTACGTTGAACCTCAACCCTAAGCGAGTGAAAATGCCTGTTGAAGGCGTTTATAGTGTTTATGTGACAGGTTTAGCGAATAAAAATGTCGCAGGGATTGCGAATATCGGCGTTAGACCAACGGTTGATGGGTTGCGTCCTTCAATTGAAGTGCATCTTTTTAACTGGAAAAAGGATGTTTACGGTGTCCACGTTGGTGTGCAATTACACCAGTTTATTCGTCCAGAACAAAAATTTAATGGTTTAGATGAATTAAAAAAACAAATTCAGCTAGATGTTCAAACAGCAAAGCAACAATTAAAGATTGACTAATCAATGAGTAAAGACAATGAGTAAAAACCATGAGTAAAGACCCGAACGCTAAAGATTACAAATCGACTTTAAATCTGCCACAAACAGATTTTCCAATGCGTGGTAATTTGCCGAATAAAGAGCCACAACAAGTAAAGGCTTGGCTGGAAAAAGATTTGTATCAGGTGATTCGTGAAGCCATGAAAAATCGTCCAAAATTTATTTTGCATGATGGTCCACCCTATGCAAACGGTAGTATTCATATTGGTCATGCAGTCAATAAAGTCTTAAAAGACATGATAGTAAAGTCAAAAGGTCTAAGTGGTTTTGATGCTCCAATCGTGCCAGGTTGGGATTGTCATGGCTTGCCGATAGAGCTAAATGTAGAAAAGAAAAAAGGTAAAGTCGGGCAGAAAATTGGCGCGACAGAATTTAGAGAAGAATGCCGTAAATATGCTCAAAAACAAGTTGATGGGCAGATGGCAGATTTTCAGCGTTTAGGTATCATGGCAGATTGGAAAAACCCTTATCTAACCAAAGATTATAAAATTGAAGCAAATGAAATTAGAGCACTCGCTAAAATCTTAGAAAAAGGGCATATTGTAAAAGGCACCAAACCTGTTTATTGGAGTGTCGGTGGACATTCCGCTTTAGCAGAAGCAGAAGTTGAATATGAAGACAAACGCTCTCATGCCATTGATATTCGTTTTAAAATTAAAAATGAAGCTGAGTTTTTTGCTCGTTGTGACACGGTTAAAAAAACAGGGACGGGTGAATTATCCGTGGTGATTTGGACAACTACCCCTTGGACGATGCCCGGTAACCAAGCCGTTGCCTTACACGCGGAATTAAATTACGTTGTGGTACAGGTAAATAATGAAAACGGTTCAGAAAGATTTTTGCTGGCAGAAGATTTACTTGAAGCAACGATGAAAAAATGGGGCAATGAAAACTATCAAGTAATTGCCACAGGTCTAGGTGCGAAGTTTGAGTTGATTTCACTACAACATCCCATTTACGAACGCACCGTACCGATTGTACTGGCAGAACATGTTACCACTGAGGCAGGAACAGGGGCTGTTCACACCGCACCAAGTCATGGTCCAGATGATTTCGTAGTCGGTAAAAAATACGACCTAGATTTAGCATGCCCTGTTGATGGGCGTGGAAATTATGTGGCAGGCACACCGATATTTGAAGGCGAAAATGTTTTAAAAGCCGATACGCATGTACTAGAAGTGCTCAAAGAAAAAGGCACTTTAGTTCATCACGAAATGATAGTACATAGCTACCCGCACTGTTGGCGTACCAAAACACCGTTGATTTTTCGTGCTACGCCACAATGGTTTATTAGCATGACGCAAGCGGATTTACTGAACAAGGCAAAAGCAGAAATTCCAAACGTAAAATGGATACCTGAACGTAGCCAATCTCGTATTAAAGGTATGATTGATGAACGTCCTGACTGGTGTATTTCCCGTCAGCGTTTTTGGGGAGTGCCGATTACTATTTTCATCCACAAAGTAACGGGAGAAATGCACCCTAATACGCTTGAAATGATGGAAAAAATAGCATTGCAGGTTGAAGAAAAATCGATTGATGCTTGGTATGATTTAGATATCGAATCGTTATTAGGAACGGATGCCGACGATTATGAACAAGTGACCGATATTCTTGACGTTTGGTTCGATTCAGGCGTTTCACATTTTACGGTATTGAAAGAAAAAGAAGGCATTGAAGGTCAAGCAGATTTATATCTTGAAGGCTCTGATCAACATCGTGGTTGGTTCCAATCCTCATTGTTGACCTCTTTAGCAATGAACGATAAAGCACCCTATAAGCAAGTTTTAACGCATGGTTTTGTGGTCGATAAAGACGGCAAAAAAATGTCTAAATCGAAAGGCAATGTGGTTTCACCACAAGACCTCGCCAATAAATATGGCGCGGATATTTTACGACTATGGATTTCGGCGGCAGATTATCGCTATGAGATGACTGTTTCAGATGAAATTGTCAGCCGTACAGCGGACGCTTATCGCCGTATTCGTAACACCTCACGCTTCTTATTAGCGAACTTGAACGGCTTTAACCCTGTGAAAGATTTATTAGCTTACGACCAAATGCTACCGCTTGATAAGTGGGCAGTAGGGCGAGCGGCAAGCATTCAGCAAGAAGTTATTACCGCTTATGGCGACTATAACTTTCATGCAATCTATCAAGCCGTTACGCACTTCTGTTCGATTGAACTAGGTTCATTCTATCTTGACGTGATTAAAGACCGCCAATACACCTGCAAAACAGATGGTCTAGCAAGACGTTCTGCACAAACGGCTTTGTATCATATTATTGAAGCACTAACCCGTTGGATTTCTCCGATATTAAGCTTTACAGCCGAAGAAATTTGGCAACAAATTCCAGGCGAAAGAACCCAAACTATTTTCATTGCAGAATGGTATGACGGGTTGACCGAGTTAGATGAAAACAGTCAAATGAATTCAGCCTACTGGCAACAAATGGTTGACGTTCGTTCAGCCGTTGCTAAACAGTTAGAAATATTGCGTAAAGACGGGGTGATTAAAGGTTCACTGACCGCGGAAGTAACTCTGTATGCCGAAGAAGAATTGTTTAATGTCATCGCCAGCCTCGGTGAAGAATTAAGATTCGTGCTGATTACTTCCGCGGCAACCATTCTACCCATCTCTGATAAATCTGCCGACGCAGTGGCATCAGAGTTGAGTGGTCTGTATGTTCAATCCTCAGCAACAGCAAAACAAAAATGTGCAAGGTGCTGGCATCATAGCGATGACGTTGGACAGCAAACAGAAGATGAAGAACTCTGTGAACGCTGTGTTAGCAATGTTCATGGTAAGGGCGAAAGTAGAAAGTTTGCTTAAATATTATTTAAATAAATAAATAAATCAATCAACCATACCCCCCCTGGGCACTTTTTAACTTTTTTCAGCTAAAAAGTGCCCAGGGGGGTAGTTAAATAGAACTCTATAATGAAAATACTTACTCAAACAGCCATTAAAACCCTCTGGTTAGCCATTATTTTATTGCTACTGGATCAATACACCAAAGAACTCGCCAATACTCATTTAATTTTTGCAGAACCCGTGCCAGTAATTCCTTATTTTAACTTCACGTTAATCTATAACGAAGGTGCCGCCTTTGGTTTTTTAGCCGATATGGGTGGTTGGCAAAAATGGTTTTTTGGTATTTTAGCCGCAATTGTTAGTGGAGGATTACTCTACTGGCTTAAAACCCTTCCAGCAAAATTTACGGTTGAAGTTGTCGCCATTAACTTGATTTTAAGCGGTGCAATCGGTAATTTAATTGACCGAATGGTCTACGGAAAAGTAACCGATTTCATTGACTTCTACGTCGGAACATGGCACTTTGCAACCTTTAACATTGCAGACGTCGCTATTTCAATCGGTGCCGCTTTATTGATTTTCCATGAGTTTTTTATTAAAAAACCTGAAAAAGAAAGTACAAAATAAATTCATTAGAGACCTTTGCTACTTTTTTTATCCACTGGCATCTATGTCATGTGAGCAGGAAAATTTTTAGCCAGGGA
>CAZQYD010000002.1:17776-23615 GCA_964597465.1 uncultured Piscirickettsiaceae bacterium
TAGGGATTGTTTTTCTTGTTGGCTGGGTTAGGTTTTGTTTGTTTGCTTACTTTTTTTTTAGTTTTTGCTGTTTTCGCCATCAACTTCCAAAAAGCAAATGCCGCAGGCCATTTAAGTTTATCATTTGATACTCTCTTACTGTTACCCTCGTTGGCATTTTTCTTCGCCATGTTAGCTTTCTCGTAGTATTTTTAACATACGATAGGAAGGGTAGCCATCACTTGGTAAGTTGTGTTTTGATTGGAAATCACGCAATGCTTTGCGGGTTTTACTGCCAGCGATACCGTCGGCATTGCCAATCTTGTAACCTTGTTTCAGCAGGAGTTGCTGAAGCTCGATGACTTGCTTACGCGTCATTGAACGATCGTTTTTTGGTTGCGATTTAGACAATGGACCCAAACCAACAATTCGGTCTGCTAGGTGCCCAACCGCGAGTGCGTATTTATCGGAATTATTCCAACGTTTAATCACTCTAAAATTTTTATAAACTAGAAAAGCGGGACCACTGTAATCATAAGGTAGTACAAGTTTTGCGTACATGGTTTCATTTAGACTAGGAAATTTTCGACCATCGGCAAGTTTGATACCTAAGTCTTGCCAAGCTTGTAAAGAACGTTTGGTGGAACTATCCGCTAAAGATAAATCAAATCCCTTGGGCAGTGAAACCTCTCTGCCCCAATGTTCGCCACGTTGCCAACCTATTTTTTTAAGGAAATTTCCCATCGAGTTAAACACATCGGGAAGACTGTTCCATAAATCTTTTTTGCCGTCATTATCGCCATCGATTGCGTAACGTAAATAGTTGCTAGGCATAAATTGGCATTGCCCCATTGCTCCAGCCCATGAACCTTTCATTTGACTGGCTTGGATATGGTTTTTATCAATTATTTTTAAGGCACTTAATAACTCAGAAGAGAAAAACTTACTACGTCTTGGGTCATAAGAAAGCGTGGCTAGTGATTCAATAATCGGATGGTAGCCTGTATAACTTCCATAGTTAGTTTCTAAGCCCCAAAATGCAACAATAATTCTCTCTGGAACACCGTATTTTTTGGTGATTTCTCGAAGTTGTGGCAGATGTTTTTGGTACATCTCTTGCCCTTTTTTAATTCGAAATTCGGAGGTTGCCCGTTTAAAATATTGCCAAAAAGTGCTGAAAGATTCAGGTTGTTTTCGGTCAGATTTTAAAATCTTGTGATTTAAATGCACGTCTTTAAAGGCTGTTTCAACTGTGGACGGTGTGATACCTTTTTTAATGGCAACTTTTTTAAAGTCTTTCAGCCAGCGTTGGAAATCCTCCTCTGTTTGCACCGGAGGCGTATAGGCAGCACGAGCCAAACTGTTTGTAGCAAATACAATCAGCATTGTTGTAAGGATCGGAAGCAGTATTTTTTTAGTTAAGTATTTATTCATGTGACCATTTTACAAAAGTAATTTAGTCTAATGGAGTAAAATAGCATTTTTTATCTTCGAGAAGCATCCATGCCCCAGTTTTTTGCTACCACACCACCAGGAATTCCTGAACTACTTCGTGAAGAACTGATTTCTTTCGGGGCTGAATCGGTCAAAATGCAACCAACGGGAGCAACCTTTGAAGGTGACTTGGAAGTGGGTTATCGTGCTTGTCTTTGGTCACGTTTAGCCAACCATATTTACCTAGTGATATTAGACGTTGAATTGGAAAATCAAGAAGACCTAACCACTCAAGTCAGCAAAATTAATTGGGTTAGACATTTAAATAAAGAAGGTACTTTCTCAGTTAGTTTTTCTGGAAAGGGCATGGGCATTGACCATAATCATTACGGAGCACTAATGGTAAAAGACGGTATTGTCGATTATTTTCAAGACAAGTTTGCCAGTCGTCCGAATGTCGATACCGTTTATCCCGACTTAAAAGTGCATGCGCATTTAAATCGCAATAAATTAACGCTAAGTTTAGATTTAACGGGTTATAGCCTGCACCAGCGTGGTTACCGAGAAGGGCAACAGGTTACCGCACCGCTTAAAGAAAATATCGCCGCGGCAATTTTACTGCGGGCAAATTGGGCGGAGATAGCAAAAAATGGCGGTACATTTTATGACCCAATGTGTGGTTCGGGAACTTTTTTAATTGAAGCGGCAATGATTGCCTCGGATTTAGCTCCTGGCTTAACTAAAGCAGATCGCATGGCTCTCACCACCTGGCTAGGTCACGATAAAATGCTCTGGCAAAAATTAATTGCAGAGGCTGAGGAACGTGAATCAGCAGGTTTAAGAGAACTACCGAATATATACGGCTCGGACTTATCCCATCGCTCGCTAGACATTGCAGAAGAAGCAATTCGCAATGCAGGTTACGATGACATTATCGAAGTAAAACAAATGAGTCTGGTACAAGGACGCAAGTGGGGCGATTGGCAAGCTGGTTTAATCGTGACTAATCCACCTTATGGTGAACGATTAGGCGATTTAGAAGACGTTAAAGAAACTTATATTCAGTTAGGTGATTTATTAAAGCTAGAGTTTGAAGGCTGGAAAGCCGCCGTTTTGACTTGCCACAAAGAATTAGGGATGTATCTTGGTTTAAAAGCCAAGCGTTCGCATGATTTCAGTAATGGGGCAATGGAATGTCGTCTGTTTAGATTAGATGTCGAACAAGAACTCTATCGTGAACCAGCAATGAAAGTGTCACATAATTTAGCGGGAGAATTGAATCGTTTACAACCCGAACTAGCCAGTTCTGATAATGCCAAAATGGTAGCGAATCGTATTAAGAAAAATATGAAAGGCTTAAAGGCATGGGTACAGCGTGAAGGAATTAACGCCTATCGTGTGTATGATGCAGATATTCCAGAGTATGCACTGGCTATGGATGTTTACGAAACCGAAGAATCAGGGCGCTGGGTAGTGGTAGCAGAGTACTCCGCACCTAGAACGGTTAATCCAACCAAAGCAAAACGCCGTTTATACGAAGCCGTCTCTATTTTGCCAACCGTCTTTAATGTTGCCCCTGATCGCATTGTCTTTAAAGTTCGTTCAAAACAAAGAGGCAACGATCAGTATGAGCAACTAGATGAGCAGAAAAACTATTTCACGATTGAAGAAAGTCAAACTAGATTACGAGTAAATTTTACAGATTATTTAGATACAGGGCTGTTCTTAGATCACCGAGAAGTTCGCCAATTAGTTGCCGAGTTAAGCCGTGGTAAAAGTCTATTAAACCTATTCTGTTACACCGCCACCGCCACCGCACAAGCCGCTAACCAAGGGTGTAAACGTAGTTTAAGTTTAGATATGTCTAAAACTTATCTCTACTGGGCAAAACACAATTTTATGAACAATAATATTGACGAAACTAAGCATAAATTAAAGCAAGAAAACGTGTTGGAATGGCTAGAAACAGAGTCCTCTTTAGCAGGGGCAGAAAAGTATGATGTTATTTTTCTTGATCCGCCCTCATTTTCAACCTCAAAAAGAATGGATGGTACTTTAGATATTCAACGTGATTATGTTGACTTGGTTTTTAAATCGTTATCGTTATTGACAAATAATGGCAAGTTAGTTTTTTCAACTAATTTACGTAAATTTAAGCTAGATTTAAGTCCGTTTGAAGACAATTACACAGTAGAAAACATCACCCAAAAAACCATGCCACAAGATTTTAAACGCAATCAAAAAATCCATCAGGCTTGGGTGTTTAATCGAAAAGTTATATGATTATTTTTAGAACTTAATCACGGAGAACTTTATGGGCGTACTAGAAAAAAATGACTATCCCTATTGTGATGTTTCAGACTATGAAGTTTGGGAAGGAGACTGGGAGCTAATAGAAGGTATTCCCTATGCGATGAGTCCCGCACCGACAATGAAGCATCAGTCGATTAGTCAAAAAATTGCGGCTCAGCTTTTTAACACTTTAAAAGACTGTAAAAAATGCCAAGCAATGCTACCCATTAACTGGAAAATGGCAGATGATACCGTTGTTAAGCCTGATAATTTGGTGATTTGTAGTGAAGCATCGGGGTTGTATTTAACGCAAACACCGGGAATCGTTTTTGAAATTCTATCGCCTTCAACCGCTAAAAAAGATGAAGGGATTAAGTTTGAACTCTATCAAAAAGAAGGCGTTAAATATTACATTATAGTCAATCCAGAAACCTCAGTTGCCAAAGTCTTTAAATTAACCGATGATGGGCGGTTAATAAAGAAAAAAGATGCTAAGAATGATGTGGTCTCTTTATCTATTGAAGATTGTAAAATATCATTTGATTTTTCTAAGATTTGGTAAGGATGTTTTTTGGGCTTGATATAGGTTAAGACTAAGCTCTTTTCTAAAGCTCTTTTAGTTTTGTCTGTTAAACTTCTGTAAAATTTATTTTTGGGGGTAGAATGGACAATTCTTTACAATTCGACGAACAATTAATTAAACGCTACAATCAATCTGGACCAAGATATACCTCCTACCCAACCGCATTGCAGTTTGATGAAAGTTTTGGCTTGGCTGAATACAAGCAAGCCGCCGAAAGAAGCAATCAGTCAAATCGTAATTTATCGCTATATTTTCACATTCCTTTTTGCGACACCATTTGTTTTTTTTGTGCATGTAGCAAAGTTTGGACAAGAGATAGAAGCAAAGCCACGCCTTATTTAGAACATTTACACAAAGAAATAGAAATGCAATCGGCATTGTTCGATAAAACTCGTATCGTTGACCAGCTGCATTGGGGAGGCGGAACACCAACCTTTATTAACATGAATGAAATGCGGGCGTTGATGGAAAAAACACGCCAACATTTTAATTTATATAACGATGATACTGGTGAATACTCTATTGAAATAGACCCACGCGAAGCCAACCGTGAAAAAGTTTTATTATTACGAGAATTAGGTTTTAATCGGATGAGTTTAGGGGTACAAGATTTTGACCCGCAAGTACAAAAAGCAATCAACAGAATACAAACCAAACAAGAAACCTTTGCAGTGTTGGACGCAGCTTACGAATCAGGATTTACAGGCGTAAATGTCGATTTAATTTATGGCCTACCAAAACAAACTGAAAAAGGCTTCATTAAAACACTTAATCAAGTAATTGATGCCAACCCAGCAAGGTTTTCAATCTTTAATTACGCCCACATGCCAAACATGTTCCCCACACAAAAGAAAATGAAAGAAGCAGACATGCCATCTGCCGATGAAAAGCTAGCAATATTACAAGCCGCTAGTCAACGACTAATTGAAGCAGGCTATGTGTACATCGGCATGGATCATTTTGCAAAACCAGATGATGAACTAGCCATCGCACAACAAAACGAAACCCTATACCGAAATTTCCAAGGCTATTCAACCCATGCCGAATCAGATTTAATCGGCATGGGGGCAACTTCAATTTCATTAATTAACAATACCTACTCCCAAAATCAAAAAGGTTTAACCGAATATTATGCAGCGATAGATGCAGGGGATCTAGCCACTTTTAGAGGAGTACAGCTAACCGAAGATGATGAATTAAGGCGAGATGTTATTACAAGGTTAATTAGTCATTTTCACCTAAATTTTGCAACGCTAGATAAACAATGGGGAATTGTTTTTAGTGAGTATTTTGCAAAAGAACTAAAAAAACTAACCCCAATGATAGAAGATAAATTAATTACCCGAAATGAACAAGACATCTATGTTACGCCAAAAGGACGGCTATTAATTCGCAATATTTGCATGGTGTTTGACGCCTATTTGAATGATAAAATTCAAAATCGTTTTTCGAAGGTTATTTAGTTCTTGAAAAAATATTTAATTGTTTATGCAAGGTCTATTTTAAAGTTATTGAATCGCTTTTAATTTTATGAAACTACGTAACCATAAC
>CAZQYD010000003.1:0-22084 GCA_964597465.1 uncultured Piscirickettsiaceae bacterium
GTGACCTTTTATGTCAGCAATGCGTTGAACTAGTTTTTTATAATTTTTATCGTAATTATCACCTAGCATAATGCTACGCATTAATCGAGAGGTATAGTTCATGTCCCTACTAATTTGCAATATTTGTTTCTCTCCCTCAACCGCAACTTCCTTGTATAAATGGAAGCTTTTTTCAATATTGTTTAGCTGACTATTTTGCCAAACGCCAAGTAGAACGCCTAAAAAAACAATAATAGCCATTAATATATATAACCTTTTTTTGATACTAGTGCTAACATGATTCGTTATCTCTCCTTTGTTTGTTAGGTCTCGTTATAAGCAGTAATGAAGCCAAATTAACATGCAGTAAAATTATTAGGGCATTTGTTTGTTACGACAGTGTGTGTTTACAATGTAAATACACGAGGCTGGTATGAAATATATTAAATAGGTTGTGCAATGAAATTTGAGTGGAGTGGTAGAAAGAACTGTTTGAACTTAGAAAAATATTAAGTGAGTTTTGATAAAGCTAAGGAAGTTTTTTAACCTATGCATATTTCTAAGTTAGATCACTGTTTTGAGTATTTTGAAGAAAGCTGGATTGCATTAGTCTCTACAACCAAAGATAGGGTTTTAGTGGTTGCTAATGTTTTTTTCGACGAAAATGGTGAAGGTAGTGTAAAAATATGTGTGTTGGATGATTGGTCGGAATGACAGGATTTGAACCTGCGACCACTTGACCCCCAGCCAAGTGCGCTACCAAACTGCGCCACATTCCGATTGTTTTTTTATCAAGGCGGTATTTTACTTTACAACGATAATATTTGTGCCGTTTTTCACTAAAAAGTGCCCAGGGGGGTATGTTTTTTTAGTTTGTTGTGGCTTTAAATAGTTTTTCGATATCTGTTTGATTAAAACGGGCATGAAAATTACACATTTCGTTGTGAATGACGATTTCACCTTGTTCTTTTAGTATTTTTAGGCATTCTTCTTTACCAAGTGACAGTAGCATGGATTCTATTTTGCTGTTATCTTTGGGGCAGTGGTATTGAATGGTTTTTTCTTCAAATAATTCGATTAGTTCTTCGTGGAATAGGCTGTGGATTAGGCTTTCAGAGTTGAGGGTGATGATTTCTTTATCTGTTAGCGTGTCGGATAATATTGCGATTCTATTCCAACCATCTTGGTCTATATTATCCGTTGCGGGTAGTTTTTGGATTAAAACCCCTCCAACTCCCGATTCGTTTGCCGCTAACCATAGTTTAGAGGGCTGTTGGTCTGATTGGGTTAAAAATTCTTCAAATATTTTTGCAACTGTGTCTGCTTCTCTTGGTACGTAGGATTGAAAAATTGAATCGGTTACTTTGTTTTCAAGGGTTACTAGTATTTTCCCATCGCCTAGTAGTTGGTTTAAGCTAGCGTTTTCTGGTATTTCGCCATTTGTTTTGGCAACTCCTTTGATTTGTAGTTGATCGGTTGCTTCAACCACCAGTAAATTTACGGGGCCAGCTCCTTGGATTTGAATGGTTACTTTACCATCATGCTTTAATCCGCTGGCTAACATGCTGGTAATGGCGGTTAATTGCCCTAATAAGGACGTAATAATCTTAGGGTAGTGTCGTTCAGCAATCATGGTTTGCCATTGCTGGTCTAGCTGTATATGTTGTCCGCGGATGTTTAGTTCTTTAAATAAGAAACGGCGAATACTATCCATTGAGTTGTAGTCCATTTGTGTTTCCGTCAAAGTCGCCCATCGCTTGCAAATCGGCATGGTAGGAGGAGCGTACCATTGGCCCTGATGCGACGTGGGTGAAGCCCATTTTTTTGCCTTCGATTTCGATAGTTTTGAATTCGTCAGGTGTCCAGTAGCGTTGCACCGCAAGGTGAAAATCTGAGGGTTGTAAATATTGCCCTACGGTGAGCATTTCGACATTATGGTCTCTAAGATCTTGCATTACGCGAAGAATTTCGGGCATGGTTTCGCCTAGTCCAACCATTAATCCAGATTTAGTAACGGTTGTTGGGTTGATTTCTTTAAAACGTTGTAGTAGGTCTAGTGAACCTTGATAGCTGGCATCGGGACGACATTCTTCATATAAACGCGGCACGGTTTCCATATTGTGATTTAGAACATGTGGCGGTTGTTTTGATAAAATATCTAGTGCAACGGTTAGGCGACCTTTGAAGTCGGGGACAAGGGTTTCAATCCGAACGTCTGGGGTTTGTTGTTTAATAGCAGCAATACATTCTACAAAGTGTTTTGCACCGCCGTCTCTTAGGTCGTCTCGGTCAACCGAGGTGATTACGACATATTTAAGGTTCATCGCGGCAATCGTTTCTGCCATATTCGTTGGTTCGTCTTTGTCTAGTTCATTCGGGCGACCGTGGGTTACATCGCAAAACGGGCATTTACGGGTACAAATGTAACCCATAATCATAAAACTTGCGGTGCCATGACCAAAGCATTCGCCAAGGTTTGGGCAGGATGCTTCGGCACAAACGGTGTTTAATTTTTGTTTTTTGAGAATGTTTTTAAGCTCTTTGACTTTTTTCATGTCTTTAGCTTTTGGCAGTTTTGCTTTTATCCAACGCGGTTTTTTAAGTTTTGGTTGGGATGAGACTGGTTTTATTCGCAATGATTTGGTCTTATACTCGCCTTTTGACATAGCCGAGTTTCTCTCTTTTAAAGTGAGATTTCTAGGTTTGATTGAGTCAATTGAGATTTCTTGAACTAAAGCCATTTATGCAAAGCTCTCAAATAATAATAAACGATATTATAATCGTATTGTTGGAAGAAGTTCGGTTAGATGTTTAAGGAATTTTTGCTGGAGATCTTGTTGATTCGGTAGCTTTGTATGGTCTTTTAGTTGCGTCATCTGCATGCCAGCTAGACCGCAGGGGTTAATTAGCAGGAAAGGGGTTAAGTCCATGTCAATATTAATGGCTAGACCATGATAACTACACGATTTTTTAACTTTGATGCCAAGCGAGGCTATTTTTTGGTTGTTGACGTAAACGCCTGGAGCATCTGTTCTTGCTTGTGCTTGGATTTGAAAGTCAGCTAAAAAAACGATGATGGCGTTTTCCATGGTGTTAATTAATTGTTTTACGCCTAGATTTGCACGCTTTAAGTCAAGCAGAAGATAGACGATTAGTTGACCTTTGCCATGAAAAGTAACTTGTCCTCCACGGTCGGTTTGCACGGTTTGAATGTTAGAGGTGAGTAAATGTTCTGGTTTACCATTAAGTCCTTGCGTGTAAACCGCTGGGTGTTCGACAAGCCAAATTTCATCTAGCGTTGTGTTCAAACGCTGTTCAGTAAAAGATTTCATCGATTGAAAGGTGTCGGAGTAGGTTTGGGTTCCTAAAAAACGAATCGGCATAGCGGTGATGTTACAGTGTCATCAATACTTCGGGGTGTTTTTTAAGTTCCCCATAAACTCCGTGCACTTGTTCAATGCAGGTTGCATGAAATTGAATGTTGACGGAGATAAAGTTTTTCTTTTTAGAACGGTTGAGGGTGATATTGTCACGGGTAATATCAGGGGCGAATTTTTTGGTAATTTCGTAAATGGTATCAATGAAAGTATCGGAAACTTTACCCATTGCTTTTAGTTTGTAGTCACATGGAAACTTAATAAGGGTTTCTGGACTATGCAAATCTTTCGTCATGCTGTTTCCTTAGCAATTTCTTTAATCGTTTTAGCAAATAATTTGTCTATTTTTTGCCACATTTTCCCAGTGATTCCAGCACCTACTTTTTTGCCATTTAGTTCACAGACTGGCAGGGCGTTTTTAGTTGAACTAGTGAGCCAAATTTCATCTGCTTGCTCTAAGTCAGTTAAGGTTAGTTCGGTTTCTCTTAGTTCAATGTGATGGTTTTTAGCAATTCTCTCAACCACTAAACGGGTAATGCCTGGCAGGATATTGTTAGAGGTTGGCGGGGTAAATAATACATTGTTTTTTACGATAAATACGTTGCTTGCCGTGCCTTCTAAAACCTTGTTATCTTGTGTTAGCAAGATTGCATCATCAGCCCCTTGGTTTTTAGCGGCTAATTTCATCATTACATTTGGTAGCAGGGTAATCGCTTTGATATCGCATCTTAACCAACGGATATCTTCTAGGGTGATTACCTTTATACCTTTTTTGAGCGTCTGTTCATCAAGCGAGTGTAGCGGGTTGGTGTAGGCGTATATTGTGGGTGTTAAACAATCATCAGGTAGATGATTGCGTACCATTTGTACGCCACGGGTAATTTGTAGGTAAAGAAATTGGTTGTTCCATTCGTGTTTAGAAATTAAACTGTTTAGTATCGTTTTCCACTGCTGTTTATCCAGAGGGTTAGCAATTGACACGGCTTGTAAACTGTTTTCTAAACGCTGGTAATGTGCATCAAACTCGAACATGTTACGCTCAAAAACGGGAATAACTTCATAGACACCGTCACCAAATAGAAAGCCTCTATCTTGTGTTGATATTTGACTTTCTTCCATCGGAAGATATTGTCCATTTAAATAGACGGTTTGTTTCATTTCTGCAAAGCTCTCTATAAGCCGATTGAATTTAAAATGGATTGAAACAATTGTTTAATTTGATCGACGATTTTTTTAAAGAACGAACCTTCTTCGATATTGTCAAGTGCGGTTAACGGACGTTCAGCAATCGTTTTACCGTTTAGTGAAATATGTAGTTTGCCAAGTATTTGGTCTTTGGTGATTTTAGCGGTAATGCCTGAATCAATACTAGTTTCAATTTTAAGTTTTTTGTACTGCCCGCGAGGAATAGTAACGTAAAGATCTTCGGTTAATCCCAAACCAACGGTGTCTTTTTGACCTTCCCAAACTCGCGCGTCATCTAGGCGTTGTGAGGCATCATAAATTTTATGGGTTTCAAAGAAACGGAAACCATAGTTAAGCATTTTTTGGCTTTCGTTGACTCTTTGTTTAGCACTTTTGGTTCCAAGTACAACGGAGATGATTCTCATATCATTACGCACCGCAGAAGAGACTAAGCAGTAGCCCGCAGAATTTGTATGACCTGTTTTTAGACCATCAACCGATTTATCTTGCCATAAAAGTTTGTTGCGATTGTATTGAGTAATGCCATTAAAGGTAAATTTTTTCTGTGAGTACCATTTATATTCTTCGGGGAAGTTGGTAATAAGTGACAGGGTTAGTTTGGCTAAATCAGCGGCACTGGTGTAATGTTTTTTATGAGGAAGACCCGTTGCGTTCATGTAGTGCGTTTCTGTCATACCTAGTTTTTGTGCATAGGTGTTCATTAGCTCTGCAAACGTTTCTTCGCTACCGGCGATATGTTCAGCCAGTGCGACACTCGCATCATTACCTGATTGAATCACCATGCCCTTGATTAGGTCTTGAACGCTAACCTGTTTACCGACTTCAATAAACATTTTAGAACCGGGCATCTTCCATGCTTTTTTAGAAATAGTTACTTTATCTTCTAATGCAATATTACCCATGCTAAGTTCATTGATGACAATGTATCCAGTCATGATTTTGGTTAGGCTTGCGGGCTCAACTTGTTTATCTGCATTTTTATCAGCAATGACTTTACCACTGTTAAAGTCGATTAATATGTATGAATTAGCAACAGATTTAGGGGCTGAAGGCGTAATACTGGGGGTAGGTAATGGGGCTGACACCGCATGAAAACTAACAAAGAGTAGCGTTATAAATAAACTGAAAATTCTAGGCATTTTGATTCTTTTTTTAGAAAATAATGTCGCATAATTTAACATAATTTTATACTTTTAGTAAGCCTTTATGGGTGTGTATTGACATAAGAATTCCGAAGCTAATCATGATGGTAACCAAAGAACTACCACCAAAGCTAATTAAAGGTAGGGGTAGCCCTACTACGGGCAATAATCCGCTTACCATACCTATGTTAATAAAAACATAGAAAAACAAAGTCATGGTTAGGCTCGCCGCTAACAGTCTAGAGAAGTTGTCTTGTGCTAAAGCGGCAATATACAAGCCGCGTGCAATTAAAAATAAATACACGCAAAGCAGTAAAAATATGCCAATTAAACCAAACTCTTCAGCTAACACTGAAAAAATAAAATCGGTGGTTGATTCAGGTAAAAAGTCTAGGTGTGCTTGTGTGCTGCCCATAAATCCTTTGCCCTCGATTCCGCCTGAACCAATCGCAATTTTAGACTGAATAATATTGTAGCCTTTTCCTAAAGGGTCTGATTCGGGATCCAAAAAAGTAAGGACTCTATTTTTTTGGTAAGCATGCATATAGAAGTTCCAAAGAATAGGTAGGCTTGCCGCCACGATTGTAATGGCAGAAAGAATCCATTTCCAAGAAAGACCCGCAAAGAAAATAACAAAAATACCACTCATCGCAATAAGAATCGATGTGCCTAAATCTGGTTGAACGGCAATTAACCCAGCGGTAAATAAAACGGTAATAATACCTGCTGCAATTCGAGATTTAGGTGGAGGAAGTGTGTTATGTGCAAATAGCCAAGCAATCGCCATCGGCAGCACGAGTTTCATAAATTCGGAGGGCTGAATGCGGGTAACTCCGATATCAAGCCATCGTTTAGCACCCTTGCTTTCGTCTCCAAATAATATGACGGCAATGAGTAAAAGTATCACGCCGCCGAATAACCATGGAGCATATACTCGTAATAAATAGGGAGGGATTTGTGCAAATACAACGAGTAAGAAAAAAGCAATCCCTACTCGAATTAAATGACTTTTTAGGACAACTTCACTGCCATTTGAAGCACTGTAAACTACCAAGGTTGAAGCAATAACTAGCAGAGCGATGCCAAGCAACAACCATATGTCTAAATGGAAGGAACCTAGGTTGCCAGTATTGCGTCGGTAGACTTTTTGTTTAATATCCAGATCAATTTTCATGGTTTTTTCGCTGTGAATCATGGTAATAATTTACGATGTCGACAGCAACGGCTGCTGCTTTGATATCTGCATTTTCTATAATAACGGAAATAGCAACTTTAGGGTTCTTAATTGGTGAAAATCCGATGAAAAGAGAATGGTCTCGAAGGTGTTTTTTAATGTTTTTAGCATCATACGTTTCGTCTTTTCCTAGGCTATACACTTGGGATGTCCCTGTCTTTCCTGCCATTTTACGATTGAGTCTAGCACCATCTTTTCGAGCTGTTCCACGGCGACCTACCATGACTTTTTCCATAGAATGGATGATTCTATTCCAGTTACGGATGTTTTTAATCGGGATTTGTGCCTCTTCTTTGGTTTTTCTACCCTTTAAGAGGTGCGGGGTAATCAACTTCCCTCTATTAGCCAATATTGCGGTCGCCTTAGCAAGTTGTAAAGGTGTGGCGAGAAAGTAGCCTTGTCCTATTGAAGCAATAATGGTTTCCCCATGATACCAAGGCTTGTTTTTGGTTTTGCGTTTCCATTGTTTGGATGGGAGGATTCCTGAAGATTCGCCTTTTAAATCAATATTGGTTTTTTCACCAAACCCAAAAGGTTGTAAGTAATCATGAATCGATTGAATACCCATTTTAAGGCCGAGTTGATAAAAATAGGTATCACAGGATTCTTCAATCGCTGACTGCATATCCACCCAGCCGTGCCCTGTTTTTTTCCAGTCGCGGTATTTATGGTCTGCAAATTCAAAATAGCCTCTGTCATATATTTCTTTGTAATATGAAATAGATCGATTTTCTAATGCCCCTAGACCAATAAAGGGTTTAATGGTTGAAGCGGGAGGGTATTGTCCGTTTAATACACGGTTAATGAGAGGGCGGTAAGGATCGTTCAGTAGTTTTTTATAGTTTTTGACGCTAATCCCATCAATGAATAAATTAGGGTCATAACCCGGTGAACTGACATAAGCCAAAATTTCGCCAGTGCTAGGCTCTGTCACTACAACGGCGGCTTTTCGTCCATTTAGATAGGTTTCAATAAATTTTTGCAGTTCAATGTCAATGGTGAGTTGGATATCTTTTCCCGCAATCGCGGGAGTTGTTTCAAGCTCGCGGATAACTTTACCACGAGCGTTGGTTTCGACCTGTTGGACGCCTGCTATTCCATGTAATATGTCTTCATATTGTTTTTCAATGCCAAGTTTTCCGATGACGTCAATCCCTCGATAACGTTGGCGATCTAACGTTTTTTGTTCTTTTGCGTTGATTTTTCCTACGTAACCTAATGCATGTGCAGCTACCTGCTTATATGGGTAGTGACGTTTTTGCTTGGCGGTTAAATTAATGCCCGACAAGCGGTAGCTGTTGACAGAAAAGTTCGCCGCCTCTTTTTCTGAAAGGGAATAGGGTAAATAAAGGGGTCGAAAACTATTTGCATATTTTAATTTTTTTTCAAACTTAGTGAGTGTTTTTTGTGGAATGTTTGGCAGTATTTCTTGTAATAAACTTAGCGTTTTTTGAGTGTTATTGATTTCTTTTTTAACAAAGTAAAGTACAAAAACGGGACGGCTTTCTGCAATAACTATATGGTTTCTGTCATATATTTTCCCACGTGGGGGCGGAGTGGGACGAAGAGAAATTCGGTTGCCATCAGAGAGCGATTGGTATTGTTGAAAGTTAACAATTTGGAGGTATGCCATGCGCCCTAATAGGGTTAGAAATAAAACAATAACCATGAAGAGAGCAATATATAAACGTGAACGGAAAAGTTTTTTCTGGTTGGCGAGTTCATTCTGCGAAAATTGGCGGTGTTGATACGACATAGGGGATTAGCAAACGGCTCGTTCGGTAAAAAAACGCATTAATCGATTGAGGATAGGCCAAATAATAAGAGCCAGTAGTGGAGAAAGCCAAAAATACAAATACTGTTCGCCGCTAAGCTGAGGTTGCAGTATAAACCAAGTCAAAATTTGTGTAATCATTAAGTAAAAAACGATGACGACGGTTTGTTGCCAGCTTGGATAGTTTTTAAAGCTTTGTCTTATTCTTAATGATAAAAAGGTGATAATAATAAAGATAAGTGCGTGAGAACCAAGCAAATTATTCATCGCAACATCCATGAGAATGCCTAATACAACGGCAGTAAAAAAATGTAGCTTGTTTAATAGTTGCGTGACCCAAAAAATCAACATTAGCAAAGTCATGGAAGGAATAAAGTGCCAGTTAACGCTAATGAACAGGATGCCGTCAGTTAAAAATGCAATTAGATAGCTAAAAACTAATAGCCATTTGACATGTGTGAAATGGAGGCTGTAAACTTTATTGCTCATTTTGTTTTTGCTTCGCTATTATCTTGGACATCATCTTGGCTGGAATTATTCAGACTTGGTTTTGAAAGTATCAGTACCTTTTCTGCTTCCATTAGTTTTGCAATCGGTTTTGCTTGGATATTAAAATAAGGGTGTTCTTTTAGCGTTTTAAATTCGGTGATTGTTGCAACAGGTTGTCCTTTTGGGTAGGTGTTTGCAAGCCCAGAGGTTTCAATTAAATCGCCGATTTCGACGGAGCTGGTGTTAGAAATAAATTGTAGAGAGAGGTTGTTTTCATCCACGCCCTTTAAAATTCCTCTTTGACCTGTTCGTTGAATTCTAACGGGAATTTGTATTTCTGCGTCGGTAATAAGTTGTACTTTTGAAGAGGTTGGTGTGGTTTGAGTTATGATGCCAATTAACCCGTATGCATCGATAACGGTTTGCTTAACTTCGACGTTGTTAATTTCACCCTTGTTTAGGGTAAAAGACTGAGAGTAGGGTGTGGTTTTGTAGTATAAAATATTGGCGATTTGTACGTTTGAGTCTGTTAATTGACTTGCTTTTCCTAGCAGTTTATTTAGCCTTTGAACGTCAAGTTCCAGCTTTGTAAATCGTTGTTGTTTTGCCTTCATTAAAAACAATTCTGTTTTTAAATCTTGGTTAGCCTTTTTTAACGTTTCAATGTTTGTAAAATCTTGCTGAAAATAGTCGTAGGTTTCAGATGGAAGTGACGCCATTCTTTCTATGGGTTCAATCGCGGTGATAAGGAGGCTTCTGAAACTAGTGAGTGCCGAGCTGTAATGGTCGGCCAGCATTAATAAAATACATAACACAAAAAATAGGACAAATTGAGAGCCTTCTTGTTGTGGGGATGTTGGCGTAAGGTTAATGGGCTATCGTCCTTAAATCTGAGAAGTTAGTTAATTTTTTTACCCGAATTCCGCGATGTAAATTTGGGTTCTAGTCAAAAGAAAAAAGATCAACTCCTTTTTCATCCATTAGCTCTAATGCACGTCCACCACCTCTTGCAACACAGGTTAAAGGGTCGTCTGCAATAATAACAGGGACGCCAGTTTCTTCCGATAACAAGGTGTTTAAGTTGCGAAGTAATGCCCCTCCACCTGTTAAAACGATACCGTGCTCGGCAATATCTGCCCCTAATTCTGGCGGAGTGTGCTCTAAGGCGGTTCTAACCGCACTAACGATTGCGGCAAGTGGTTCTTTTAGTGCTTCAAGCACTTCATTGCTGTTAAGGGTGAATTTTCTTGGTACGGCTTCAGCGATATTACTACCGTGTACCTCTAGTGTATCTGGGTCAACTTCATGGTACGCGGTACCAATTTCTTTTTTAATTTTTTCAGCGGTTGCTTCACCGATAATCATGCCGTAGTTACGACGAACGTATTTGATGATGGAGTCGTCAAATTTGTCACCACCGATTTTTACCGAGTCCGACCAAACAATGCCGTTTAACGAAAGGGTGGCAACTTCGGTTGTTCCACCACCGATATCGACAACCATAGAACCTTTCGCTTCGCTGACAGGCATGCCCGCACCAATTGCTGCCGCCATCGGTTCTTCAATTAGATAAACTTCTCTCGCTCCTGCTCCTGCCGCAGACTCTCTGATAGCTCTTCTTTCTACTTGCGTTGAACCACAAGGAACACAGACTAAAACGCGTGGACTAGGTTGAAAAAATTTTGCTTCGTGCACTTTGCGGATAAAAGATTGCAACATTTTTTCAGTCACTTCAAAGTCTGCAATAACCCCGTCTTTTAATGGGCGAACGGTGATAATGTTTTGATTTTCTTTTCCTAACATTAATTTTGCTGCTTCACCAACCGCTACGATTGAACGTGAATTCGAACCTTGGCTGTTGGTGTGAATCGAAACAACGGACGGTTCATTTAGAACCATTCCTTTGCCACGTACGTATATAAGAGTATTTGCCGTTCCTAAATCAATGGAAAGGTCGTTTGAAAAAAGGCCGATTATTTTACGAAACATCTACTGCGGTTCCTATGTTTTTTACATTTTTAAATTATCTAGTTATTCTATAACAAACAAGCTGTAAAAAGTTAAAAAAATTAGCTAAGTTCTTTTTTTAAAAAGCTGAAATATGGTATTTTATGCTGATACAAAATTTTAGGAGAAATAACATGTCTCATGTCAGTTTAGGAACAGAGCAAGTTAAGGTGATAGCAAATTTATCTGCCTTGCATGTTGAAGAGTCAGAAATAGAACAGGTTGCAGGAAAATTAAGCAATATTTTAGATTTGTTTGCCCAGATGGAAGCGGTGGATACTGACGGTGTTCAGCCGATGTCACACCCGTTAGATCAAGTGCAACGTTTGCGTGAGGACGTGGTAATCGAAACGAACATTCGTGAAAAAGTGCAGAAAATTGCACCGTCAACGGCTAAAAACTTATATTTAGTACCGCAGGTAATTGACTGATGCATACCTTATCAATTAAAGAAATGAGTAAGAAGCTACAAGAGCGTAGTTTAAAAAGTGTGGATTTAACGCAATATTATTTAGACCGTATTGAAAAGTATGACATGGAAATTAATGCGTTTATCACCGTTACGCCAGAGTTAGCAATTGAAATGGCAAAGCAAGCAGACCAAATGCTTGATGAAGGCAAGGGTGGTTTATTGACGGGTATCCCGATTGCACACAAAGATATTTTTTGTGTTGATGGGGTTCGGGCGACTTGCGGCTCGAAAATGTTAGGTAACTTTGTTGCACCGTATGATGCAAGTGTGGTTGAAAAGTTAAAAGCGGAAGGTATGCCGATTTTGGGTAAAACCAATATGGATGAGTTTGCGATGGGCTCAACATCGGAAAGTAGTTATTTTGGTGCAACTAAAAATCCTTGGAATACTGATTACGTCCCTGGCGGTTCATCTGGCGGTGCGGCGGCGGTAATTGCGGCAGGGCTTGCTCCTTTAGCGACTGGTACTGATACTGGTGGATCGATTCGTCAGCCAGCTTCTTTTTGTGGAATTACCGGTATTAAACCAACTTACGGGACGGTTTCACGTTATGGAATGATTGCTTACGCATCTAGTTTTGACCAAGGCGGGCCGATGGCTCGTTCGGCAGAAGACAATGCTTGGATGCTGGACGTGATGGCGGGTTTTGATGAGCGTGATTCGACCAGTTCAGACATAGAAAAGCAAGGTTTTAGTGCGAATTTAAATGACTCAATTAAAGGGTTAAAAATAGGGGTTCCGAAAGAATATTTTGGTGATGGTTTGGATGCCGAAGTGGCAACATTGATTAATGATGCGATTGGAGAATTGAAAAAACAGGGGGCGGAAATTGTTGAAGTCAGCTTGCCGAATAAAGATTTAGCCGTACCTGCTTATTATGTACTTGCACCAGCGGAGGCATCTTCAAACCTCTCTCGTTTTGATTCGGTTCGTTATGGCTATCGTTGTGAGAACCCTGAAGACCTAGAAGATTTGTATACTCGTTCAAGAAGTGAAGGTTTTGGCTCAGAAGTGAAACGCCGTATTATGGTTGGAGCCTATGCGTTATCGGCGGGATATTACGATGCCTATTATTTAAAGGCACAAAAAATTCGTCGAATTGTGCGTGATGATTTCACTCATGCCTTTGAGAAATGCGATGTGATTGTTGGGCCGGTTGCCCCTAGTCCAGCGTTTAAGATAGGCGAAAAAATCGACGATCCGATTAGCATGTATTTAGCAGATTTATACACCATTCCTGTTAATCTAGCAGGCATGCCTGCGATGTCCGTGCCTGCAGGGAGTGTGAATGGTTTGCCAGTTGGTTTGCATATTATAGGCAACTATCATTCGGAAGCTAAGCTTTTAAACGTTGCTCATCAGTATCAACAAACAACAGATTGGCATAAACAAATGCCAAAGGGATTTAAATAATGAGTTGGGAAGTCGTCATCGGGTTAGAGATTCATGCACAGCTAACCACAAAATCAAAAATATTTTCAGGTTCTAGTATTGCCTACGGTGCAGAACCGAATACCCAAGCTAGCTTATTAGATTTAGGTATGCCTGGGCAGTTACCCGTTTTAAATAAAGCGGTGATTCCAATGTCAATTAAGTTAGGTTTAGCAATTGGTGCGGAAATTGGCATGCGTTCGGTATTTGACCGTAAAAACTATTTCTATCCAGATTCGCCCAAAGGCTATCAAACGTCACAGTTTACCTATCCGATTGTTGATAAAGGTGGTATTGTTGAAATTGAAGTTGATGGTGAAATCAAAAAAATTGGCGTGACCAGAGCTCACTTAGAAGAAGATGCAGGGAAATCTATTCACAGTATTTTACCAGGGCAAACAGGCATTGATTTGAATCGTGCGGGTACGCCGTTGCTTGAAATCGTCTCAGACCCCGATATGCGTTCCGCAAAAGAAGCCGTCGCCTATGCTAAAAAAATGCACGAGTTGGTTCAGTATCTAGGGATTTGCGACGGTAACATGCAAGAAGGTTCGTTCCGTGTTGATTCAAACGTATCAATTCACAAGCCTGGTACGCCGTTTGGTAATCGTGCAGAGTTAAAAAACATTAACTCTTTTAAATTTATTGAACAGGCAATTGAAATTGAAATTGAACGACAAATTGAAATTGTTGAATCTGGCGGGACAGTGGTGCAAGAAACTCGCCTGTATGATTCAGACAAAAACGAAACTCGCTCAATGCGTGCCAAGGAAGAAGCCAACGATTACCGTTATTTTCCATGCCCAGACTTGTTGCCCATCGTTATTACAGAGGCAGATATCGAAGCGGCCAGAAAAGAAATGCCTGAGTTAGCGGGTGAAAAAAACGCACGTTATTGCGATGAGTTTGGTTTGTCAGAATATGATGCGGGCCTATTAACGTCCTCAAGACAAACCGCAGAATATTTTGAACTGCTAGTGGCAGAAACCAAAGATGCGAAACTCAGTGCGAACTGGGTGATGGGCTCGTTGACCAAATCGCTAAACCAAAACAATCTAGCGATTGAAAATTCCCCCGTCACCGCACAAGCTTTAGCAGGGTTGATTGGTAAAATTCTCGATAATACTATCTCAGGAAAAATTGCCAAAGAAGTCTTCGAAGCCATGTGGAACGGCGAAGGGTCAGCGGAAAAAATCATTGAAAGCAAAGGGTTAAAACAAATTACCGACTCGGGTGCTATCGAAGCACTGGTTGATGAAGTGATTGCAAACAATCCCGCTCAAGTTGAAGCCTACAAGGGTGGGCAGCAAAAAATGTTTGGTTTCTTTGTCGGACAAGTAATGAAAGCCACCAAAGGCAAGGGTAATCCTGCGCAAGTAAACGAAGTTTTAAAAGCAAAATTAGCGTAACAACTCAGTTTAAATGCTTTTAAAGACTGAAAAAACGTTATTTTTCCACTAAAAAGTGCCCAGGGGGGTATATTTTTATACCCCCCTGGGCACTTTTTAGTGGGAAATAACCAAATTTAACTTGAAAAGATATAAAAAAACCTTATATTAGCTATTAACAAAAATTATTTCACACTACATATTTATACTGGAGATAAAACATGAAAGGAATTTTCTTATTTTTACTGACCAACGCGGCGGTTATCGCTGTTGCGATGGTAACAATGAACTTGTTAGGTGTCGGCAGCTACATGGAAGGCACAAGTTTAAACCTAGGTAATCTGCTTGCCTTTGCTGCTATTTTTGGTTTTGCTGGGTCGTTTGTATCCCTTGCATTATCAAAATGGATGGCGAAAAAATCAACGGGTGCAAGAGTGATTGAACAACCTGCGAATGCTGATGAGCAATGGTTATTTGATACCATCGCACGCCAAGCAGAGAAAGCTGGCATCAAAGCACCAGAAATTGCCATTTATGATTCTCCGGAACCAAATGCGTTTGCAACAGGAATGCGTAAAAATGCAGCCTTGGTTGCGGTTTCAACTGGCTTAATGCGTAACATGCGTCAAAATGAAGTGGAGGCGGTGTTGGGTCACGAAGTCGCTCACGTTGCCAATGGCGACATGGTTACCATGGCATTGTTGCAAGGTGTTTTGAATACCTTTGTAATTTTCTTTGCAAAAATTGTGGCTTGGGTGGTTGATAGAGTCGTCTTGAAAAATGAAGAGTCAGGTCATAGCATGGTTTTTATTATTGTAGATATTGCCGCACAAATTTTGTTCGGTATTCTAGCAAGCATGGTTGCAATGTGGTTCTCACGTAAACGTGAATTTCACGCGGACAATGGTGGTGCTTATTTAGCTGGTAAGGAGAACATGATTGCTGCCTTAAAACGTTTACAAACTATGACACCTGGTCAATTACCTGACCAAATGGCAGCGTTTGGTATTTCAGATAAGAGATCCAGTTTTTCAGCTTTATTTAGTTCGCATCCGCCCTTAGAAGATCGTATTGCTTATTTAGAGCAAATTCATTCTTCGGAATTAAAAATTGCGTAAGTAATTTTTAATTATTCAATAAAAAAGCCAGTTTTTAAACTGGCTTTTTTGTTTTAAAGGTTTATGCTTTATATTCTTTGTGAGACCTTTGTCTTGCTTCCGCTTGAATACGTTTAATCATGTGGTACAGTCCCGTAGAACGATTCGGCGATAAATGTTGGATAAGCCCAATTTCTTCCAAAAAAGCTAATGGTATTTCAGTAATTTCTTGAGCACTACGGTTGTTATAGATTTTTAATAATAATGCGATTAACCCCGCAACAATCGCAGCATCAGAGGTTGCTTGCATTACTAACTTACCATCAATCTCTTCAATATTAATCCAAACCTGTGACTGACAGCCGTGAATACGGTTTTCTTCGGTTTTAAATTCATCCGGCATAGCTTGCAATGTTTTTCCCATGTCGATTAGGTATTTATATCTGTCTTTCCAGTTTTCAAAGTGAGTAAATCGCTTAACTAAATCTTGCTGAGCTTCTTGGTAGGTTTTTTCTGTGGACATTGTGCCATTCTCTTGAAGATGTTTTGTGTATTTTACACGTTAATTATGATTTGATTTAATGTAAAATAGTTTCATCATAGAGAGCTTTGCATCTATTTATGCAAAGGTCTAAATATATTAAGGAGATTCATTACATGTCAAACCAAACACTTTCTAGACGTTCATTATTTAAAGCTGCTTTTACTGCCTCTGCGGCAATGGTGGGGGCATCTGTTTTACACCCGCTTTACGCAAGTGATGACATGGCGTTTAAAGGTCCAGATGTTCCAGATGTTGATGCCGTCAAGGTTGGCAGTCGCTGTTATTATTTGCCTGCAATAGGGCCAATGCCATCAAAAGACAATCTTGGGTTTTTCTGTAACCCTTCATTTGTAGTCACCTCTGAAGGTGTCGTGGTGGTGGATACAGGAAGCTCTGTGCAAATTGGTGAAATGTTACTTAGACAAATTAGAAAAATAACCGATAAACCAATCGCAATGGTCATTAATACCCACTTTCACGGCGATCATTGGTTAGGAAATCATGCTTTTGTACAAGATAATCCAAAGGTTAAAATCTATGCACATGAAAAAACTATTTCGGCATTAAAAGGTGGTGCAGATAAGTTCTGGTTTGACTTTATGCAGTTAGAAACGCAAAACCAAATTAGCGGTACCGTTGCTACACTGCCCAATGAAACTTTGAATGGTGGCGAAAAAATTCAAGTGGGTGATACCACGATTAAAATTCATCATTTTGGCAAGATGCATACTGATGCTGATATTTCGGTCGAAATCGTACAAGATAAAACCATGATTATGGGCGATATGGTGATGCGTCGTATTGCAAACATGGCGGACGGCTCTTTTCTTGGTACGATTAAAGGCTTGGATGAAATCTTAAAAATGCCGATTGATACATTTATCCCGATGCATGGCAAGCATGAAGGTAAAAAGTTAATTGAAGACTCGCGTGAGTTTATGAGTATTGTTTATAACGATACGGGACGCTATTATGATGAAGACGGATTATCTGATTTTGAAATTAAGCCTAAAATCATGGCTCATCCGTTTATGAAGTCAGAGGCTAGTCAGTGGTCTGGTTATGAAACTGGAATCGGTAGATTTATCGTGGTAGCGATTAAAGAATTTGAAGAAAATATGTTTTAAGTTTTTTTCAGTTCAAATGTTTTCTTTCATAAAAAACCCGAATTATTTTCGGGTTTTTTTAACTCAAAAAATCTAGTGCAGAGTCTAGAGAACTATAATTAAATACGGCATCGGCTTGTGCTTGCACCGCTGGTTTTGCTCGGTAAGCAATGCTTAATCCTGCTTCTCTCATCATCGCTAAATCATTTGCACCATCACCAATTGCGATAACTTGTTGTGACTTAATGTTTTGCTTTTTACAGAGCTCATGCAGGAATTCGGCTTTCGCTTCGGCACCAATTATTTTTCCAATGACCTTTCCCGTTAGCTTTCCATTTTTTTCTTCAAGCACGTTAGCACGAGAAAAGTCTAAATTAAGCTGGTTTTGCAGACGGTCGGTAAAAAATGTAAACCCACCTGAGACCAGTGCAAAGGTTAGTTTTTTATTTTTCAGCCCCGCTATCCATTCTTCAGCTCCTTTGTTTAAAAAAAGACGTTCTGTAAAAACAGTTTCTAATGCAGAGGTTTTAATTCCTTTTAGCAAACTAACACGTTGCGTAAGAGAGCCTTCAAAGTCAATGTCACCTCGCATTGCGGATTCGGTAATTTTGGCAACTTGCGGTTTAATGTTATTCATGTCGGCAATTTCATCAATGCATTCAATGCCAATTAGCGTTGAGTCCATATCGCTGATAAACATTTTGATATTATTACCTTTAAAGTCGGCGGGCAAAATGTTCAAGTCAATTTTTAATTGCAGGGAAAGTCTTGCAATAGCTTTTTTATCTAGTTTATGAAGAGTTTGACGAAAGTGGTTGTCAATTTGGTGTATCTCTCCTCCTAATGTCGATTTTAATTGTTTAATTTGCGGTTCAGTTAATTGCTTGCTGTGAATAATTAAAGTATGCACTATTTGTCCTGTGGCACGATTTCTGTGCCTGAAAGTTTGTCTTGCAGTGTTTGAGTTGAGCCTGGAAAAAATAAATAAATCCAGCCAAATGAAAACATGAAAATACCTAAAAGGAAGCGAATATTCGCATTGTGCCTTGTTAGTAGGTAACCATCTAGCCGGCGAATTTTTAGTTTCCATACTCTCAAGCCAGGGGTTTGCCCGTTTAGTGTCCAAAAATAGGTTACATAAACATAAGTAATAGCGAGCATGTAAACTTGAAAACCCACCATGCTGTTTGGGTTGTTTTGTAAACTTTCTCCCTGCCATAAGACAAACGGAATAGCCGTCACAAACCAAACCGCAAGTAAGAGTAATAAATCGTATAAGAAAGCAAAAATTATTTTGATTGGTCGCATTAAATTTTAACGGTTAGAATAGAAGGGTGTATTTTAATAGAAATAAAGGTAAGTTATAAGTGAATTTTACTGCTGAAGGGTTTTCATTGGTTTGGTTGGTGACTGGAATGGTGTTTTTTGCCGTTTCAATTCTGTGGGGTTTACTTAAAGCTCCATGGTCAAAGTTAATCAGTGACTCAGAATCTCAGCATGTATTTGTCGGCGTAGTCATGATCTTGATACTTGCTTGGCTAGGTGAAGCGTCAATCAAACCAGGTATGGGTTATCATGTGCTGCTTTTGACAACCGTAACGCTTATGTTTGGCCCTCAGTTTGCTGTGTTAGCTGGCACCTTAGCTTTGGTTGCTGTGGCGGTTATGACGGAAGGTGATTGGTGGGCTCTCGGTTTAAGTGGTTCTGTGGTGGTTATATTGCCGATTATGCTGGTTTGGGCTTTAACGCTGTTGTCTTACAAGTATTTAGAAAAAGGCTTTTTTGTATTTGTGCTGTTTAACGGTTTTTTTGTGGCGGCACTTTCAACGATTGTTGTGCTGTTTACCTCCGCTGCCGTTATGTATTATTCTGGCGTATATGATTTTGAAAGTTTGAACTATAATTTTTTGCCTTATATTCCAATGATGGTTTTTCCTGAAGCATTTATGAATGGGATGTTAGTGATAACGTTAGTTATGATGAAACCAGAATGGGTTGCATGCTTTGATGATGATATCTACTTGAAAGGAAAGTAAGCACAACTTATTTACATAAAAAAACCAGCGATAAAGCTGGTTTTTTTATGTAAAACATTGAAAGCTTTATTTTAACCAAGCTGGTTTATCTTTTTTATCCATTTGTTTAACTTCTTGGATCGCTGTATCTCTTGCTTGTTTTGCAAATTTAAGAGCATCCGCATCTTTTCCTGCTTTTTTAGCCTTGTCAGCTTTTGCAAGGAAAGTTTCAACATAAGATTTTTTCATTTTCTTTTGTTTCCAAACATTGCTATCTCGTTTCTTTGCAAATGCATGCTGAGCTTTCGCTTCAGCGACAACACCTTCGTAAGAATTTGGATCTGGCTTCGTTGCATTGCAAACATTAATCGATAAACTTGCAATAACCGCCATACCAACAAATAATTTCTTCATTCTATGTATCCTCCAATAAATATACGGAGAACTTCACGAGAGTGGACTCACGTAAAGAACTCACCGAGCTTAATATTTTATATTTTTTAAGCTTCGTACCTATTCTAAGCATATTACTGCTTGAATTAAAGGCAAAATAATGAATTTTGTCTATAAATTTTTTTATGGTTAGTTAAAAAATATATATGGCTGAAACTAACTGAGGATAATCGTTGCTTATTTTTAAGGCTTATTTTCGAATAACTTTGTTACTGTTTAGGTATAATATTCTGTTTTCAAGAAAATAATAGTTTTACCTACGTTCACTTGCAGGGTTTAGGTTTTAGATAGTCTGTTTTTCGCAGGCAGAGGATGACCATGAGAATATTACAAGAAGCACTTACTTTTGACGACGTACTGTTAGTGCCAGCACACTCTACTGTATTGCCTTCAGAGGTAAGTCTTACCACCAAGGTGTCTCGTAATATTGCTCTTAATATTCCTTTTGTTTCCGCCGCGATGGATACGGTAACGGAAGCCAAGTTGGCAATTTCAATAGCCCAAGAAGGTGGTATGGGGATCGTGCATAAAAACATGACGATTGCCGAGCAAGCTCATGTGGTTACGAAAGTAAAAAAATATGAACATGGCGTAATTACAATGCCGATTACCGTTCAAGTAACCGATACCGTGGCAGACGTATTGAATGTAACGAAAGAAAATAGAATTTCAAGTGCTCCCGTAATGGATGGTGAAAATTTGGTCGGAATTGTTACCAGTCGAGATTTACGTTATTTTGATGATCTGTCTCAAATTGTTTCGCAGGTAATGACGCCAAAAGAAAAACTCATTACCGTAAAAGAAAAAGCACCAAAAGATCAAGTGTTGAATCTGTTGCATGAACATCGCCTAGAGAGATTATTGGTAATTGATGCAGATTTCAACCTAAAAGGAATGATTACGGTAAAAGATTTAAAGAAATCTTCGGATCATCCAAATGCCTGTAAAGATTCAGAAGGTCGTTTGCGTGTTGGCGCGGCAGTTGGAACGGGAGCAGATACAGCAGACCGAGTGACCGCGTTAGTTGACGCAGGTGTGGACGCAATTATTGTCGATACCGCTCATGGACATTCTCAAGGCGTGTTAGATCGTGTTAAATGGGTAAAAGAAACCTTTCCTCAGATTGATGTAATTGGAGGCAATATTGCGACTGCAGAAGCGGCATTAGATTTAGTTAAAGCGGGAGCGGATGCCGTCAAAGTAGGTATCGGTCCTGGTTCAATTTGTACCACTCGTATTGTTGCTGGAGTAGGTGTTCCACAACTGTCTGCTATTTCAAATGTGGCAACGGCTTTGAAAGGTTCTGGTGTGCCAGTAATTGCAGATGGTGGGATTCGTTTTTCTGGCGATATCGCAAAAGCGTTGGTTGCAGGTGCTTCAACCGTGATGCTGGGAAGTATGTTTGCTGGTACCGAAGAATCTCCTGGAGAGGTTGAATATTACCAAGGTCGAGCTTATAAGTCTTACCGAGGTATGGGGTCACTGGGCGCAATGTCTCAATCGCAAGGGTCGTCTGATCGTTACTTCCAATCATCAAATGCAGCAGATAAACTGGTACCAGAAGGCGTAGAAGGGCGAGTTGCTTATAAAGGTACACTTGCACCCATTATTCATCAATTAGTCGGTGGAATTCGTTCAAGTATGGGGTATACTGGCTGTAAAGATATTGTGGAGTTTAATGACAAGCCGCAGTTTGTTAGGGTAACAGGTGCAGGAATGGCTGAAAGCCATGTTCATGATGTGACGATTACCAAAGAAGCACCAAATTATAGAGTTTAAATTATAAGGAACCGCTTAAACAACTAGCTAGAAGCTCCACAGAATTAAGTTAGTTGTTAAGAGTCTTCAATAAGGATGGTCTTTCATGGAAATGCTTGAAGAATTTACACCAGAAGTGATTGCACGATTAATGAAACAGGTTGAGTTTTTTAATGAATTCAATGATGATGAAGTAAGGTTTGTCTTAGCTTATATGGATGACTTTGTTCGATATCAAGCTGATGAAATAATTCTTGAGCAAGATAAGGCAGATGATTCCGCCATGTATGTCATGCTTGCTGGGCGTTGTTTGGTCACTTCGGGGGATAATAATGTCTATCTTGATGAAGTGCGTGTGGGTGATTTTTTTGGTGAAATTTCATTTTTTAACCTTCATGGTCGTACGGCAAATGTAATATCTGCTGAAGTCACGATACTGTGGAAAATTCGCCATGACCTGCTTGAAGAATCCCCAGTAGAACTCAAAAGTAAAATTTATCAAAAAATAATTCATAAACTAACCCGTATTTTGATGCACAGTAATCAACAAATAACGGAAGCATTGGTTTGAGACCTTTGCATAAATGGATGCACAAATTAAAATGGCTAAAT
>CAZQYD010000004.1:0-18696 GCA_964597465.1 uncultured Piscirickettsiaceae bacterium
TGACAATAGCAAGCTATTACCTGCAATACATGCCTAGAATTGATGGGCTAGAAGTTCACGCAGAATTTCAATCAGTTGTTAAGTGTCTCCTTAACCTTCGCAGGCTACGCAGTTATTGCGTTTTTGATTTAGAATTTGTGCGGCATTCATACTGTGTTGATAGTAGAGTGCTTTGATACCTAGTTTCCATGCGTTAATATAGAATTGGTTGATTTCTTTAACGGGAGTTTCTGGGTGCACCATGATGTTGAGAGATTGCCCTTGGTCAATGTAAGTTTGACGGACGGCGGCTTGGTCAATGATGCTCATTTGGTCAATTTCTGGGAAGGTTTTGAATACATCCTTCTCGTCATCACTTAAAAAGCTTAAATGTTGCACCGAGCCATCATGATTGCGAATATCTAGCCAAACTTCTTTGCTATTTTTACCCTTCTCTTCTAGCAATGCTTCTAAAAACGGGTTTTTAATGGTCGTTTTTATTTTGGCAATGTCTTTGACATAGCAATTTGACCAGGTGGGTTCAATACCTTGTGAAACTTGTCCTAAGATAAACGCGGAAGAGGTTGTTGGGGCAATTGCATTCAACGTTGCATTACGTCTGCCGTAGTCTTTCAGTAAATCGGGGGTGCCAAACTGTTCTGCCATTTGCTTTGATGCAAGGTAGGATTTTTCTTCTATGCGTTTAAAAATTTCTAAATTTAATTTTGCGGCATCGCGTCCTTCCCAAGGGAGCATTTTAGATTGTAACAATGAGTGCCAGCCCAACACTCCTAATCCTAACGCACGGTTTTCTTTGGTAAAGTTATAAGCTTTTTCCATAAAACGGAACGTCATTTGGTCGTCATGTTCTTCTGAGTCACGATAGGTTTCTAACTTTTCAAGGAACTCGGTAATGACCGCATCTAAGAAAAACACTAGGGTTTCAACCGCATCGGTATCTTTCCACTTGTCATAATGCAGCAGGTTAATCGATGATAATACACAAACGAACGACCATTTTTCATTGGCTGGTAGCATGATTTCGGTACAAAGATTACTGGCATGAATTTTAAGATTATGGTCTTTATAAACGTCAACTGTATTGTTATTTGCATTGTCGTGAAACAAAATATATGGATAGCCCATTTCGCCACGACGCTGGATAACTTTTGCCCAAAGCATGCGTTTATCCGTGTCGCCATCAATCATTTCTTGCATCCAGTCATCGGTGACGGTCACGCCGTGCGTTAATTCTTGGATAGAGTTTCCTTCGGTACCTATATCTAAAAACTCATTCACATCTGGGTGTTCAATCGGTAGATAGGGTGCAAAACGTCCACGTCGAACGGAGCCTTGGCTGACCACGTCAACCATTGATTCAAACAACTGCATAAAGTGTGCTGCACCAGACGAATGACCATTGTTTTTAATCGGCGTACCACGGCTACGTAGATTACCAAAATAACCCGACGTACCGCCACCCAGTTTTGACATCATGCCGACTTCGGCTTGGGTATAGAGAATATCGCCGATATCATCAGCCATGTTTGAACCATAGCAACTGATTGGCAAACCTCGTTTTTTACCAAAGTTTGACCAAACTGGTGAAGCAAGCGAATAGAACCCTTCCTCCATGTATCCGTAAAATTTATCTGAAAAACCATCTTTGCCTAAAATTGTTTCTGCTCTATCCGCTATTTCACGAATACGGTCTTCCGCACTTTCGCCCTCTGAAAGATAGCCACCGGCAAGAAATTTACGACTGTTTTCTGTTAACCATTTCATTTTTTTGCAATTCCCTTTAGAATAAATCGTCTGCGGTGACGCTTTTGCTACGTTTGTTATAATTAATAGAGCGCTTCACGAAGAAATCGCCGTGTTTTGTGCCGATAATTTCATCATCAAACCATTCGGTTCTTTCGACAATGACCGCATCCACTTCAAATACTTTATCGATACCGATACTTTGCAATGATGTATTGAAACGATCTTTAATAAATTCTTTCACTTGCTCTTTCGGCAAAAATTCTAGCTCGCCTTCTTCATAAATCCAGTCAATAATTTCGGCTTCCGCACGGTAAGCTTGCTTACATAAAGAGCGTACGCTTTGCGCATGAGTTTCATCAAACCAGTCAGGATTTTCTTTTTTAATAATTTGAATTAAATCAATCCCGAAATTACCGTGAATTTGTTCCTCTTTTGAAGTCGCCTCCACTACGTTAGAAATCCCTTTAAACATGTTTTTATGCTTGTTGAACGACATAATAATAAGGAACTGCGAAAACAAAGAAACGTGTTCTATAAACAACGCAAACAATAAAATAGATTCCGCATAGTCACGATTATCTTCACTGTTTGCGTGTTTTAAGGCGGACTCAAGATAGCGTACACGCTTCATAATCGTTGGATTATCCGCTAGCTTCTCGAACTCTTCATTTAAGCCAAGAATCTCAAGTAAATGGGAGTAGGCATCATGATGACGTACTTCTGATTCTGAGAAGGTCGCACCGACTGAACCGATTTCTGGTTTCGGCATTTTATTATAAATATTTCCCCAAAAAGACTTCACCGACACTTCAATTTGAGAAATTGCCAACATGGTACGCTTCATCGCCTCACGCTCTGCGTGTGTCAAGCGAGTTTTGAAATCGTGAATATCGCTAGTGAAGTTAAATTCGGTATGAATCCAATACGAATGGCGAATCGCATCCACATACTCCAACATATCTGGGTATTCATACGGCTTTAAGAAAACCCGTTTTTCAAAAATATTTTTCTTACGTTTTAATGTTTGTTCATTACGATACAAGATGTAGGCTTTCGCCACATCCGTCATATCAGTTTTCATCAACGTTTGCTCTACAACGTTCTGAATTCCTTCAATTGAGGGGATGTATTTAGAGTCCGTCAACTTAATATCTTCTAGGCGTTCGAGCACGATATTGGTGATGTTTTCAGCTTCTTCACGAGAGCCATTATCTACCGCCTGCATCGCTTTACAGATCGCACTGGTTATCTTCTCTGCCTTAAAGGGTTTTAGCTCGCCGTCACGTTTTGCGACATAGGTAATATGCATAATGAATCTACTCTATATAGTAAGTATTTACTTAAAATGATCAATATATAGTGTAATCGTTCTGCTGTCAATTGGACTTTAGGGGTAAAAATTAGTTTTAAAATAGGAAGCTTTTATAAGCCATTGATAACGTAAACATTGATACCTTCAAAGATCGGTATTATTAAAAGTATAAAATTTTTTTGCTTGAAATGATATTTATTTATGGGTTGGGATATTCTTCATTATATTGATAAATCAAATTACCTAACACCTCCGTAAAAACTGCATATGCGGATTTGCAAATATTAATTAAATGCTAGTTACAAATACAACGACTCTAACTTGTCCGAAGGACTTTTTTGCAATTTACTTTGCTCAACATTAAACTGTTCAATGCTGTTACAAATTTGCAACAAGCAATTTTTTGCCAGTTTTTGTTCATTAAACAAATGCGACTGTAATTGATTAAAGTTTTCTTCTATAAGAGATTTTAATACCGCCTCGTTTTCTTGCTGTTGTAACCAAAGATTAAGCTGTTGATAGAAAACCTTCGCATCCGTTGTCTGGCAAAAATTTAGTCCAGTGTTCGCTTTAGCAGTGTCTTGAGCGGTGGTTTGGCTAGCTATAATGTCTGCCTGTCGAGTTGTTCGCTTTCTAAAAAACCAATAAAGCGTCCCAAGCCATAACAGTGCAAAAAAGAGGCTAACCAACTGCCAAATATAGGAATTTTGTTCTGTTTGATTGGTGATTTTTGATAAATCATTATTGGCATTTTCCTGCTCAACCGAAAGAATAGGTAATTTTGCTGCCGTTTTTGATTGCAGTGCAGGAAGTATATTGATGGTCTTAACGGGTAATTGTGCGACTGCTAAGCTATCTGTTGTCGTGTTCCACCAATGAACTTGATAACTTGGAATAACAAGCTTTCCATCAGAGGTTGGTACTATCGCAATTTTACGCGTACTTTTTCCTCTAAAGCCATTATTAGTTTTTTTATCTTCTAATATTGGCTGGTCAGGATAGTGGTGAAATTCGATTTGTTGCTCCAATTCAATGGTTGGTAATTGTGATGAAAGCAAGCTATTTGCTTGAATTTGTAGCGTCCTAGTAATCGAATCGCCCACTCTTACTGTTTTGTTGTGTTGCCAATCTTCAAGCAGCTCTACATTAGTGGCAGGCAACCAAAGTTCTTGTTTAGGATAGCTGCTAGGGATAGGTTTAATGTTTAACTTAATGGCTTTACTGAATTGGTTAATTCGCTTGGTACGAGCGTTATAGCGTATTTGCCCATTAAAAACTTGTGGCTCAATAATCAATTCACCACTTTTTTGCGGATAAAATGCCCAGCTCCATTCGTAAACTTCATAATGGTTACCGTTAATTGATTTTTGATAATTAACTTGCTTGGTAAGTGGCTTTGAGATTGCGTCTTTAAACACTGGTGGGCGGGTACTTCCTCTCACTAAACTGCCAAGATGGTAAAATCGTAGGGTGTAAATCATCTGTTGCTGAACATAAGCTTGAAGTTGATTAACGCTCGCTTCAAAAAAACTTGCCCCATGTTGGCTCGGCATTGCCGTTGCTTTAGCAACCTTAATTGTCACGGGATTGCTTGTTACATCTGCCACCTTGAATGGCGGAATGATTAACTCGCCAAGTTGCTTGGGTGTTAATCTAACATCCCAGCGAGTATAGGACTCAAAACTACCATTAATCATATTGATTTGACTGGAGCGTTGCTCGGCTAATATTTCAAATTGATCTTGAAGAATCGAAAAATCTGGCTTAGAGAGGGTTTGAAAATCGGTTTGAACGGTCAGATTAATAATATCGCCCATCTCAATTTTTTGGCGATCAACATAAGATTTTAAACTATCAGCATGGCTGTTGTTGCTGAAAAAAATAACCGATAAAAACATGCATAAAAAAATAACATTACTTCCATACATGGCTAGTTTTTTATTCGTAGACTCATTCATAGTATTCACCAAATTTTGCCTTTGTTGGTTTGCTGCTGATTATTATTTTTCTGCTGTTGATATTGGTATTGATATTCAAATTTATTTTTTAGAAAAAAGCCAGGATCATCAGGGATTTGATTTAGCCAAGCTTGCTGAGCCTGATCTTTTTCGGAAAGCTCTTTTTTCGTTGTCTGTGCTAATTTAGCACCACCTTCTTGCTTGCCACTGGTTTTTTTATCGGGTTTAGCCGTTGCTTTGTTATTTTTATCCTTCTCAGCATCGTTATTTTTACCCCCCCTGGGCACTTTTTGCTCATTTTTAGCATCATTTTGTTTATTTTTATTGCTAGTTGATTCTTTCTCTTGTTTCTTATTGCCTGACTTATTGTTAGAATTGCTCTTGCTGCCTTTAGCATCTTGAGGGCTGTCTTTTTCGCCTTGCTGTTCTGACGGGTTAGGCTCTTCGCTTTGATTCTCTCCTTGCTGGTTTGGCTGTTTACCTTGTTTACTATTTTGCTGTTGTTTTTGCTCTTGCTGTTTCTTTTGTTGTTGGTTTTTAGCCATAATTTTATTGATGATATCTAAGTTTTTTTTGGCAGATGTAAAATCAGCTTTCAATTCAAGTGCTTTTTCAAATTGTTTTTTCGCTTCCGCATATTGTCCTTGTTTAGCAAGGGCGTTGCCTTCGTTAAAACGACCTGTTGGGCTTTTGTCTAGCTCAAATTGTTTTTGTGCTTGTGCCATTTCTCCTAGTCTAAAATGACTGGCAGCTTTCCATTGTAAAGAGGAAAAGCGCTCAATCGCATCATGATAATCCTGCTTTTGCCAACGCTCAAATCCTTGGTGATTAGGTGATTTAAAAAAGTCTAAAAAATCTATCTCCGTTTTTTTACCTGTAACAGTATCTTCAGCAACCGCGTTTGGAGAATATAGTGCAAATGGCGGTAGCAGAATACAACCCATTAATATCGAGCTGACCAGCCAACCACGTCGAAACGCTAGTGCAAGAAGAAGGACTAATGGCAATAAAAGGTAGATACCATTATCCAACCAGTGCACAATATCTTTTTCATTCTCTTTGTCATCTTGCTGCTCAACTTTTTGATTTTGAATTGAAAATTGTTGGCTAAGTTGCTCAACGTCACTGCTGTCATTCTGTAAATAAAGTAGCGATGCTCCTAATTCACTTGCCAGCTGGCGAATGTTGTCATCAGCAAGTTTAGCGATGATAATTTTTCCCTGCTCATCTTTAATAAGCCCATGCTCAAACACCGAAATAGGTGCGCCCTTTTCGGTACCAACGGCTAACAATGTCAGTTGAATAGAACTACCAGCAAGCAAAGATTTTAGCGGCGCGATTTCATCTAAATTTACATCATCCAATAGCCAGATAATATGACCGCTTTTAATTCGTGATTGCTGTAATAATTGGATTGCTTTTGCCAGACCTTGCAAAGCATCTGAACCATAACTAGGCATAATCGTTGGGTTGATATTGGGTAACAATGATAATATCGTTTGGTTGTCATCAGAAATCGGGCTTAAAGTATGTGCCGAGCCAGAATAAATCACTAACCCCGTTGATAAATGTGGATTAGCGGTTAGGAAATCAACGAGCTTGTATCTTGCACGGCTGATTCGATTGGGCTTAATATCTTCTGCTAACATCGAAAGCGAGTTATCGAGTAAAATAACCGTTCCTTGCTGCACCTTTTCTGACGGCGTTTTAACCTGTTGCCAACTTGGCCCTGCTAGTGCAATCGTTGCCGCTAACCAGAGAATCGCTAAGCCAATTAAAGGCAAATAAGATTGTTTTTGTTGCTGTTGTTCATCCAGTAATATCTGCTGAAATTTAGGGTCAATAATCGTTTGCCAGCTTCCCTGCTGTAACTTGTGTTTAAAAATAAACCAGAGCAAAATAAAAATCGGTAGCAATGCTAGTAACCACTCTGGACGCAAAAAATGCAACATTATGTTTGCCTCCAAATACGTAAGCTGGCAATCAGTAAACTAAAAAGAAGTGCCAAACCAAGTGGATAGGGATAAAGTTCTGTGCGTAAACGATATTGATGAACTTGATGTTTACTTTGCTCAAGCTGATTAATTTCTTGGTAAATTTTATTAAGTTGACGGGTATCTGAAGCGAGATAAAATTGTCCGCCAGAGATTTCAGCAATTTTTTTCAAGGTTGTCACATCCATACTATGTCCACGGCTTAAATAGGACTCAATACTCGACTGACGGTGCTTGCCAATACCAATAGTATAAATCTTTAAGCCCATCTTTCTTGCCTGCTCGGCGGCATCCAGAGGACTAACCGCACCGTCGGTATTGCTACCATCGGTTAGCAAAATCAACACTGCTTTATTTTGCTTATTTTTCGCAAGATGCTTTAAGGTAATGCCAATCGCATCGCCAATCGCGGTATTATTGCCTGCCATGCCAATTTCAGATTCGCGTAATAGTTGACTAACGGTTTGTAAATCATAGGTAAGCGGGCTTTGAATAAAAGCTTGTGAACCAAAAACCACTAGCCCTAACCTGTCACCTTCGCGTTGTTGAATAAAATCTTCCACCACATGTTTAACAGAAGCCAAGCGGTTGACGGCATAACCTTTAATCCGCATATCTTCTTTTTCCATACTACCAGACAAATCAACCGCTAAAATCATATCCTTACCTGTCGCGTTAAAACTGGTTGGTTTGATAAATAAAACCGGGCGACTAGCGGCAATAACCACCAGTAGCCAAAGCAATAAATACATTGTCGGCAATGAGTGTTTACGGGTATTAGTGCGTAGTAATGATTGGTGAGAGGGATTAAGGTGATTCATAATCATCGGAGCAAGTAAGGCGACTTCTTGCTTGGCGGCGGGTTTGATTAAAATACGAACGAGAAATGGCAAAGGTAATAGTGCAAGTACCCATGCATCAATAAATTCAATCTGGTCAAACAAAGCAACTAGGGCAGAAAAATTCATTTGTGATGACCTTTAATCCAACTTTGCGTGTAATTCAAAACTTGGGTCAATTTAGCATCATCAAAATCAAAATTGGCTTGGTAATGTCCATCAAAATACTCTGCAAGATACTTTGGTTGGTCAATATAATTAGCCGTCTTGCGTAAAAAATCTGTCCAGCTTTTTCCTGCTAAGTTAGCAATGTTTTTTCGTCCATAATGCGTAATGGCAACCTGTTTAAGCAAACGATTAGCAATTTCAAGTTTTTGTTGCGGGCTATTGGCTTGTTGCATTGCTTTATCATAAAGTTCTTTCGCTTCTTGTCGATATAAGTTTTCTAACCAACTACGTCGAACCGCCCAAAAAATACCGATTAATAAGCCTATTAGACCAAACAGGACGCTTGCTAAGCTAAACGACAAGGGCCACCAGCCTACCGCATCAGGTACAATAATATCCTGCATTTGGTTGAGCAAAGCCTGTATTTCGGGTGATATTTGAGGAGGTGTTGCCATTAATTAATCACTTTTTGATTCGTCAACTCGGTCAATGGGTTTTCGCTACTATTAACTTCAATCACCGGGATATGGTATTTACCACATTCATTTTTTAAATCTTGCCAACGCTGTTGATAGTCTGCTTGATATTTTTGCCGTAATGAGCGTGCATCTGTATCAAAACGAAAACGAGAAAAGCCATTTGAAAAACTTAACGCACCAGCGGTAGGTAGCACTTTATCTAAAGGGTCAAAAATATGAATTAAGGTAATTTGATTACGTTTTTTAAGCTGTGCAAGTTGTTGAAAAAAACGACTGGATTGCTCTAAAAAATGCCCAATTAAAAACAGACGATTTCCCGAACCAATTTGTTTCTTAACCTGTTCAAGTTGCTGTTCCCAGCAATGGTTGTCCTGTTCAACTGGCGACTTAATTTGGCTTTGCAACTCAATACCTTGATGCATAAATTGCAGTAGATTTTTATGGTTTTGCTTAGGTTTATTCCAAACGCTGCACAAATGATTAAACACCTGCCCACCAAATTTATCGCCCTTATTTAAGGCAATCCAGCCAATTAACGCCGTAATATTCATTGCCTGCACCGTTTTAAAACGCACTTGACTACCAAAAAACAACTGTGGCGTTTGCTGGGTAACACAAATAATCGGTTTTTCTAATTCCTCAGTAAATACCTTAGTATGCGTTTTTTGAGTTCTCGCGGTTACCTTCCAGTCAATATGACGGATTTCATCGCCAGCTTGATATTCACGTACCTCGGTAAACGTCATGCCTCGACCTTTACGAACCGCTTGATGATAACCAGCTTTCGCAGAAATTAAACGTTGCTGATGGCTAAGCTTCTTACGTTTCACGTGAAACCGAAACGCCAATAATTCTGCTATGTCTGAATAGATTCCGTCTTGCATATCAACGTCTAAATAACGGGCACTAAAGCTAAGAGTTCATCAACGATACCGTCGGGTGTTTTGCCCGCCGCTTCACCTTCAAAACTCACCAACAAGCGATGACGAAAGACATCATGCACCACCGCCTGTACATCATCAGGGGTAACAAAATCTTGCCCTCTCAGCCAGGCGTAAGCTCTAGCACAGCGAGATAGTGCTAGCGTAGCACGAGGACTAACGCCGTATTCAATATATTCACCAAGTTGCTGGTTATAATTACCTGCTTGACGAGTCGCGACTACCAATTCAACTAGATAGTTTTTAGTGTCTTCTGACATATGCAAATTTAAAACTTCATCTCTGGCGGCAAATAAATTAACTTGAGAAACAGGTTCAAACAGTGTTTTTTCTTGGTTTCTAGCTTCATTTTCAACTAGCTCTAATATTTCTTTTTCCGCTTTTTTGTCGGGATAACCAATCACCACATGCAACATAAAACGGTCAAGCTGAGCTTCAGGCAAAGGATAGGTTCCTTCCTGCTCAATCGGGTTTTGGGTTGCCATGACCATAAATAACTTTTCTAAATCCAGCGTATGTTTACCAACCGTTACCTGCTCTTCCGCCATCGCCTCTAACAAAGCAGATTGCACCTTAGCAGGCGCACGGTTAATCTCATCGGCCAAAATTAAATTATGAAAAATAGGCCCTTTTTGTAACACAAACTCACCCGTATCTTGGCGATAAATTTCCGTACCGGTAATATCCGATGGCAATAAATCTGGTGTGAACTGAATACGATGGTAGTCGCCTTCAATTAATTCCGCAAGAGTACGAATTGCTTTGGTCTTTGCTAAACCAGGAGGACCCTCAACTAAAAGATGCCCATCTGCCAATAAGCCCATCACCATCCGTTCGGTCAAATGAGGTTGTCCAATAATATGGCGATTTAATTCAGCGAGTAACTGTTGAAATTTTTCTGTAAGCGTATTGTGATTCATATTTAAAATTGCATTGTTAAAAATTAGAAAATCATTATAAACAATACAGAATAAAGAATCATTTAAAAAATAGCGTATTTAGCCATTTTGAAAAAATAACCATTCTTAATTTTTTAAATTAAAAACACTTGCCTATTTCCAATCAACTTGTATAATACGCGAATTCCAAGTGAGGGTCGTTAGCTCAGCTGGTAGAGCAGTTGGCTTTTAACCAATTGGTCGCGCGTTCGAATCGCGCACGACCCACCATTTTTCGAATATCTATTAGCCAACTTTGGCTCCACCACTTTTTTCACTAAACTTCAAATAACAACTCCCAATTCTTTCATTTTATGATTTAAAATATTCCAATGGAAAAAACAAACAATACGACGTCAGATATTTTATCTGGTCTAACAACCGCGGTTATTTTATTAGATCAAAATGAAAATGTTTATTTTATAAATATTGCCGCCTCAGAATTGTTGCAGTTGAGCCGTTCTAAAATAATAGGTGTTAGTTGGCGTTATATTTTACCTCGGTTACTTGAAGACATTAAACGTGCTGAAACGATTAGCTTAACAACTCATGACTATGAAATTAGCCTACCAAATGGTGAAAAGACCTATTTAACCTGTACTATTTCAATCTTTTATATGGAGACGGGGCAGGGCTGGTTAATCGAAATGTCTGACACCAAAAAATTGCATCAAATTGCTGAAGAAGATGAAAGACGCCACCAGTATGAGGCGAGTAAATTGCTCGTTAAAACCCTTGCACATGAAGTTAAAAACCCTTTAGCAGGCATCTATGGTGCGGCACAATTATTACGAAAAAGAATTCCGGACAATGAAAAATCTAATAATTTTTTAGATGTGATTACTAACGAGGTTAACCGTTTAAAAAATCTAGTGGATCGAATGCTGGGACCATCAAAGCATGCTACGAAAGAGCGATGTAATATTCATGATTTACTTAATTATGTTTTGGGGGTGATTGAAAATGAAAAGCCTTATAATATTTCAATCCGATTAGACTACGACCCCAGTATTCCTAATGTATTAATTGATTTTGAATCCATGGTACAGGCAATCCTAAATATTACACAGAATGCGATGCAGGCAATGGAAAAACATGGCGGTTTATTAACCATAAAAACTCGTATTGAGTCTAAATTTACCTTGGGAAATCAAAACTTTCCTTTAGTATTAATTTTGAGCATTATCGACCAGGGGGAAGGAATTCCTAAGGATATATTTGATAATATTTTTTATCCGATGGTTAGCTCTAAAAAGCAAGGTACGGGGCTAGGTTTACCTGTTGCGCAAGATATATTAAGAAACCATCAAGGTTTAATTGTCGCGAGTAATGAAAAAACAGGTACTGTTTTTAATATTTATCTGCCGATTGAAAAGGAAAAAAATGAGTGAAATTACACCTGTCATTTGGATCATCGATGATGATGCGTCTATTCGTTGGATTTTAAATGAATCTATGGACGATTTGCCCTATGAGGTACATGTATTTGAATCGGCAACAGAGGCGTCTAAAGAGTTAGACAAAACCCTGCCATCCGTCATTATTTCAGACGTTCGTATGCCAGGAATTACGGGGCTTGAATTTATGGAGTTTGTGCATAAATTTAACGCAAAAATTCCTGTTATTTTAATGACCGCTCATGCTGATTTAGACACCGCCGTAAAATCCTTTCAAGGGCGAGCGTTTGATTACTTGCCAAAACCTTTTGAAATAGACGATGCGTTAGCGATTATAAAAAGAGCCGTTAATAAATTTTTTTCGGGTAAAGCGGTGTCACGGCTTACGAAAAGTGCTAAACACAAAAAACAACCACTAAACATTATTGGTTCCGCCCCCGCTATGCAGGAGGTGTTTAGAATTTTAGGACGGGTTTCAAAACTTCCTGTGACGGTGTTAATTAATGGCGAAACGGGAACGGGTAAAGAATTAGTTGCAAAAGCACTTTATGATCTTAGTAGTCGCTCTTCAAAGCCTTTCGTGGCGATTAATACCGCTGCCATCCCCAAGGATTTATTAGAATCAGAATTATTTGGGCATGAACGAGGAGCATTTACAGGAGCATTAACACAGCGAATAGGTCGTTTTGAAGAGGCTGATAAAGGAACATTGTTTTTAGATGAAATTGGCGATATGCCGATTGAAATGCAGACAAGATTACTGCGGGTATTAAATGACGGCAGTTTTTATCGTGTTGGGGGTAAAACCCCGATTAAAGTGGATGTTAGAATTATTGCCGCTACCCACCAAAATATGCCAGAAATGGTTAGAAAAGGACTGTTTAGAGAAGACTTACTGTATCGGTTAAACGTCATTCGTATTCAGGTTCCAGCGCTAAGAGATCGCCAAGAAGACATTCTTCCTATCACTCAATTTTACTTGCAAAAAGAAGCAAAAAAACTTGGCTTGGAGCAAAAAAATCTTGATAACAACGTCAAAAAATACCTAACCAACTTTCACTGGCCTGGTAATGTTAGACAAATAAGAAGTTTATGCACCTGGCTGACGATTATGGCGCCCGATAAGTTAGTTTCTATGGCAGATTTACCATTAGACTTTCAAGAAACAGGTATTAATGAGGCGGTTCATGACGATGAATTTAACGACTGGAAAATGTCATTAAAACAAGTCGCGGATAACTTTTTAAAGTCAGGTAAAACGGGGTTGCACACTGAATTAGAGGCCGAATTTGAAAAGGTATTAATTCAATCAACAATCAACTTCACTAAAAACCATCGCCAAAAATCTGCTGAACTATTAGGCTGGGGAAGAAACACCCTAACTAGAAAAACGCAAAATTTAGATTTATAGCCCTATAAACAATACGTAATCGATATATAAATCATTGTTATTTATATTAAATAATTTTAAAGTGATTTATTTTGGTGCATAAAAAAATATAAAATCCTTATTTGGTGCGTTTCGATAAAATATTTTTCTATAAAAACATTCCTGCCCTATAACTAACTGTTATTACTTGTCTTTTTATTTTGGCTTGATGTTTGCTATAATTACTCGTATAACTTATTTGGAGGAAAATGAGATTAAGATGAAAATAGTAGTAATAGGCAACGGAATGGTTGGGCATAGCTTTATAGAAAAGCTAGTTGCTAGTGAAAATTATGATCAATTTGAAGTGCACACCTTCTGTGAAGAAGTTCGAGTCGCTTATGATAGGGTTTATCTATCATCTTATTTTTCAGGAAAAACAGCCGAAGACTTATCGTTAGTTAAGCCAGGTTTTTACGAAGAAAACAATGTAAAAATTTATATCGGCGACAAAGCGGTTGATATCGATAGAAAAAATAAAATCGTTACTTCTGAAAACGGCGTATCCATTCCTTACGACAAGCTAATCATGGCAACGGGCTCCTACTCGTTTGTCCCTCCTATTACTGGTAACGAACGCGACGGTTGTTTAGTTTACCGTACTATCGAAGATTTAGATGCCATTCAAGCCGCCGCCGATAAAGGTAAAGTTGGAACGGTTGTCGGTGGTGGTCTATTAGGGCTAGAAGCCGCTAAAGCACTAACTGATTTAGGCTTAAAAACCCATGTTGTCGAATTTGCACCAAGATTAATGCCTGTTCAGCTAGATGAAGGTGGTGCGGCATTACTCAAACGAAAAATAGAAAACCTTGACATTACTGTTCACACCAGTAAAGCGACCACCGAAATTGTCGATGGTGATGACTGCTTAAATAAAATGGTGTTTGCCGATGGTGAATCGCTAGAAACCGATATTGTTTTATTTTCAGTCGGAATTCGTGCAAGGGATGATTTAGCAGGGCAAGTCGGTTTAGAGCTTGGTCCTCGTGGCGGAATTGTCATTGACAACAACTGCCTAACCTCTGACCCTGATGTTTATGCCGTGGGTGAATGTGCCCTGCATGATGGCATGATTTACGGATTAGTTGCCCCAGGTTATGCGATGGCACAAGTCGTTGTTGACCAATTAAACAATAAAACAGCGTCTTTTGAAGGCGTTGACATGAGTACCAAGTTAAAACTGATGGGAATTGATGTTGGTTCAGTAGGTGATCCGCACGGTACCGATGAAGATGCTATGTCTTATGTTTATGAAAATGGCCCTGAAGAAATATATAAAAAAATAGTCGTTTCCCGTGATGGCACAAGGCTATTAGGAGCTGTTCTAGTAGGCGATGCGGAGGATTACAGTAATCTTCTGCAATTAATGCTTAACGAAATGGACTTACCAGAACATCCAGATGCGTTGATTTTACCTAGCCGTGACGGCGGGGGCGAAGATTTATTTGGCCCTGATGCCCTACCTGCAACCGCACAAATTTGTTCATGTTTTGATGTCACCAAAGGCGATGTGTCTGATGCCGTTGATGCAGGTTGTTGCACGATGGGTGACATTAAAGCCGCCACCCAAGCAGGAACAGGCTGTGGTGGTTGTATCCAACTGGTCACCAATGTTTTAAATAACGAACTTTCTAACCGTGGTGTGGAAGTTAATACCGATATCTGTGAACATTTTGAGCACGATAGACAAGGCTTGTATCATATTTGCCAAGTTGAAGAAATTAAGACCTTTGAAGACCTTATTTTTAAACACGGAAAAGGGCATGGTTGCGAAGTTTGTAAACAGGCTTCTGGGAGTATTTTCGGTTCACTGTGGAATAGTTATGCACTAGAAGCCGATAAAATTCAACTACAAGACACTAATGATAATTACCTTGGTAACATGCAAAAAGATGGAACTTACTCGGTTATTCCGCGTGTACCAGGGGGCGAAATCACACCGCAAAAATTAATCGTTTTAGGTGAAGTTGCCACGCAATATAAACTTTATACCAAAATAAATGGTGGACAACGAATCGTATTATTTGGTGCGCAAATGAACGATTTACCTGCTATTTGGCAAACCCTATTAGATGCTGGATTTGAGTCAGGTCAAGCCTACGCAAAATCGTTACGAACCGTAAAATCATGTGTTGGTTCTACCTGGTGTCGATTTGGGCTAGACGATTCCGTTACCATGGCAATTGATTTAGAAAACCGCTACAAAGGTATTCGTTCGCCGCACAAAATGAAAATGGGCGTGTCGGGTTGTACCCGTGAATGTGCCGAAGCACAAGCAAAAGATATCGGCTTAATTTCCACCGAAGAAGGTTGGAACTTATATGTTTGCGGTAACGGAGGTATGAAACCTCGTCACGCCGATTTATTCGCGACTAAATTAACCCAAGAAGAAGTCTTTAGGTATGTAGATAGGCTGTTAATGTTCTACATTAGAACCGCCGACCGCATGCAAAGAACCGCGACTTGGATGGATAATTTAGAAGGCGGTTTAAGCTATTTACAAGATGTAGTGATTAATGATTCCCTAAACATAGGCGATGAGTTAGAGCAGCAAATGGCAGGATTAAGAGCAAGCTATGCATGTGATTGGTCACAAGCACTGGGCAATGAAAACTTTATTAAACGCTTCCGTTCTTTTGTCAATGTTGACAGCAAAGCAGAACAATTATTTGTACAAGAACGCGGGCAAATAAGACCCGCCACAGAAGATGAAAAGCTAGATGGAATAGCAGTAGAAATTAGAGAGATAGCGTAAAAAATTATGAGTGATTTTACAAAAGTATGTTCGATTGATGACCTAGTGCAAAACTCAGGCGTTGCAGCCCTAGTTGAAGGTGTGCAAATTGCCTTGTTTTATGTAGCGGGTGAAGTTTACGCACTAGATAATTTTGATCCCGTCGGCAAGGCATTTGTGATGTCCCGTGGCATGGTTGGCGATTTAAAAGGTCAGCTAATGGTCGCTGCACCACTATATAAACAACATTACAGCCTAAAAACAGGTAAAAACATAGATGATGAGGAAGCTCCATCAGTAACCGCCCATGAAGTAAAAGTGGAAGGTAAACAGGTTTTTATTAAGTTAAAATAGATTTTTAGGGTAAAAAGTGCCCAGGGGGGTACCCCCCTGGGCACTTTTTATCCTCCAAACAATGAAAAGGACGCTCGTTTGGACTATTTACCTATTTTCGTCAATATTAAAAACAAACATTGTTTAATTGTTGGCGGTGGAGCGGTTGCCGCTAGAAAAGCGGATTTATTTATTAAGTCGGGGGCGATTGTTACCGTCGTTGCACCACAATTAAAAACCGAAATGAAACATCATTTGGCAAATAATAAAATCGTTTGGCAAATAGGTTTATTTTCTCCTGAAATAGTAGCCAACATCGCTACGCCAAAGTATGTCATTTCCGCAACAGATAACGAATCGGTTAATCAAGCCGTCTATCAATATTGTCAACAAAAAAACATTCCGATTAATGTTGCTGACCAAACTGAGTTTTGTGATTTCATTCTGCCTGCAATTGTTGATAGAGAGCCAATGACCATTGCGATTTCTACGGGTGGTCGCTCACCTGTTTTAGCACGATTAATGAAAGCCCGTTTGGAAACCATGATTCCAGCAGGATTTAGTAAGCTCGCCGATTTAGTTGGGCGTTATCGTCAAAAAGTAAAAGACAGTATTGTTAATTTAGACGGACGAAAGGCATTTTGGGAAAGTTTACTAGACGGCTCTTTTATTGATAAGGCTGTACATGGTAATTTTAATGAAGCCGAACAAATTTTAGACGAAAAAATAACACAGGTTGCAAAAACAGGGCAAGTTGAACCTACTGGTGAAGTTTACTTAATTGGCGCCGGACCGGGCGATCCAGATTTAATGACCTTTAAAGCGTTACGTTTGTTGCAACAGGCGGATGTTATTTTGTATGACAGATTGGTGCCATTAGAAATTGTCGATATGGCACGCAGAGAAGCCGAACGGATTTATGTTGGCAAAAAAAACAAATACCATGCCGTAAAACAAGCAGATATTGGTCAATTAATGGTTGACTTAGCCAAACAGGGCAAACGAGTTGCTAGGTTAAAAGGTGGCGACCCTTATATCTTTGGTCGTGGTGCTGAAGAGGCAGAAATGTTAGTGCAAAATGATATTTCTTATGAAGTCGTGCCTGGTATTACTGCCGCCGCAGGCTGCTCAATGTACGCGGGTTTTCCTCTAACCCATCGAGATTTTTCCCAATCGGTTGTATTAATTGCAGGACACCAACAGGCAGGAACGGATAGCGTTGATTATGCTCGTTTGGCAAATTCTGGTGACACAATAGTGTTTTATATGGGCATTAAAAATGCCCATGAAATACAGCAAAGTCTATTGGAAAATGGCATGAATTCCGACACACCCGTCGCAGTGATTGAAAATGGCACGATGGCGAATCAGCGCGAAACTATTTGTACGCTTGGCTCTTTTGTCGAAACCATTGCCAAACAACAAGTACAACCGCCAGCCTTAATTATTGTTGGCGAGGTTATAAAAGTAAGAGAAAGACTTATTCCAAACAAGAGTAAAAACCATGAGTGACCATCCGTTTAGTGAATATTTACGTATTTTAGGTAAAGGCCCGAAAGGTCGTCGCTCTCTAACACAACAAGAAGCCGAGCAGGCAATGCAAATGGTGCTAGCAGAAAAGGTTACTGAAAAACAAATCGGTGCTTTTTTATTACTAATGCGTGCCAATGGCGAAACCCAAGACGAATTGAAAGGCTTTATAACCGCTATTCGCTCTAAATTTATTCTACAAAATACAGATTCCGATATTGATTTAGACTTCTCCGCCTATGCCGGAAAATGGCGTTATCCTCCCTACTTTCTATTAAGCATCAAGCTACTGGTCAAAAATGGTTATAAAGTATTATTGCATGGTGATTCAGGTCAGTTTGAGCATCGTGAATACATTGACGGGTTTTTAGACGCATTCGGTTTTAAACAGGCAGCTTCAGTTAAAGAGGCAGAGAAATGGGTAGCACAAACGATTCCTGTTTACTTGCCTTTACAAAAATTTGCTCCACAATTAAGGAATATACTGCATTTAAAAGAAGAACTGGGAGTAAGAACGGTTTTTAACACCGCTGTAAAATTATTGAATCCACTTAATGCTAAAAATTGTATCCAAGGAATCTATCATAAAGGCGTTGAAAATCTACATCATGGTGCGTCATCACTTAACGGTGCACAAAAGAACCTAGTGTTTAAAGGAGAAGGTGGTGAACCTGAAATCCGCCCCGATGCCTTAACCCATTTATATTTTTCAGACCACTTACAAAATGACTTTAAAGACATCATTTTGGATGCTCAAATGGAGAGAAATACCCGTTCAAAAGAATGGGATTTAGACGATTTAGTTAAGCTATGGTCGGGGGAAGGAAAGGAACAATATGGTATGCAAGCGGTTATTTCAACAGCCGCCGTGGCGTTAATGTTAATGGAATCGCTTGAT
>CAZQYD010000004.1:18710-20473 GCA_964597465.1 uncultured Piscirickettsiaceae bacterium
CAAGCATTAACCAAAGCAACACAATTTTGGCATCAAAGAGATTGAGACCTTTGCATATAGCGATTATCATCCTTGCAGGTGGTAAAGGCACACGAATAGGCGGTCAAGATAAAGGTTGGTGTTTGTATCAAGGGCAACCGTTTATTGAACAAGTATTAAGCCAACTACAACAACAATCTCGAAGTATCATTCAACATAGCTTCAAACATAACTTCACATTCATTATTAGTGCTAATCGAAATCTGCAAGACTATCAAAAATTTGGCGTTACAGTGGTTAGCGATAAGCGCGAAAATTACTGTGGCCCTTTATCAGGAATCGAATCCGCTATGCTATCAAACAAGGATAATAAAATAGACCGCTGGATAGTCTATCCCGTTGATTCGGTTATTGTCCCGCTAGATTATATCTCGAAGATGCTATCTTTAACAGAGAGCGACACCGGTTATCTAAGACAAGAAAAACGAAACCATTATGCTCATTTATCTATCGGATGTCTTCAACAAAAAACCATTTCTATTTATTTAGACAACGAACAACGCTCAGTCAAAGGCTGGCTAAAGCAAATAAACGCGGTTCCTATTCACCTAGATAATCGTATTGAAATCGTAAATTTAAATCACTCTTTCGACCCAAAATAAAACAATAAGCACCAAAGATAAACGTTTAAAGCATGTTTTTTAAACTTGTCTATTTTTTCTATTTATAACCTATTGTTTAATAACAAATTGTTATCTACGGCATGCAAGTTGCTTTTATAAAAAGTGTCTTAGTTTAAAAATCTAACCCTTAATATCAAAAAGAGAAAATATATGTCCTATTTAGAACCCTCCGAGTTCGCCACCAAAATGGTTGATTCGGGTGAATCAAAAATTTATATGTCAACCAAAGATACTATTATTAGAGCCATTATGGCGGGTGCTATTTTAGCGCTAGCTGCCGTATTCGCTATCACCATCGCCACAAAAACTGGCTCACCTTTACTGGGAGCAGTTTTATTCCCCGTCGGTTTCATCATGCTATATCTAATGAAATTTGATTTGTTGACAGGTGTATTCATGCTAGTGCCACTGGCTATCCTTGATAAGCGACCTGGTGCGACGATGAATCAGTTATGGCGTAATTGGGGGTTAGTTTTCCTAGGGAACTTAATTGGTGCTTTAACCGTTGCATTTATTATGGCGTTTGTTTTTACCTACGGTTTTAATACCGACGGCGGTGCAATCGCAGCGAAAGTAGCCACCATTGGTGAAGAAAGAACACTAGGTTACCAAGAACATGGTCTTGAAGGCTGGTTAACCATCTTCATGCGTGGCATGTTATGTAACTGGATGGTTTCAATGGGGGTTGTTGGGGCAATGATTTCAACTTCTGCTACCGGTAAAATTCTGGCAATGTGGATGCCAATTATGTTGTTCTTTTACATGGGTTTTGAACACTCAATTGTAAATATGTTCCTGTTCCCATTCTCAATGATTATGGGTGGTGACTTTACGGTAATGGATTATTTGCTATGGAATGAACTACCTGTTGTATTAGGCAACCTAGTGGGCGGACTTATCTTTGTTGGTTTACCTATCTACTACACGCATGTTAAAACAAGTGCAAATCGTAGTCTATAAATAGAGACCTTTGCATAAATGGATGCACAAATTAAACTGGCTCCAGTTTGTTAAGCGTTTCCTTAAGGAATCGCTTAACAACTAAAAAACACGATTTTCATTATTAAATCGGAGTAATTTTTTAAATCGTTTTTTCATTTT
>CAZQYD010000005.1:0-20308 GCA_964597465.1 uncultured Piscirickettsiaceae bacterium
GATGCTGTTTTGTTGCAAGCTGAGCCAGGGGCGGGAAAGTCAACGCAAGTTCCTTAGAAAAACCAGGGCACTCGATTAAGCGTAAAAAAAGCTAAAAAATTCAACTATAAAACAACTGATTATTTTACTTTAGCACTAATATCTTTCATTTTTCTTACCCAAGGAGAAATGCCAAAATTTGATTTATACTGGCTAGCTGCTTGATGTGCAGATTTTTTATCTGGGTAGGAGCCGCTCACCACAACGTATTTTTTAGTTGATTTATATTGCTGGCTGATAATGTGACTACCTTGTAATGACTTATCTATTATCATTTTTTCTGCTGAAAACTTATCCGAAAAACTAGCTAATTGCAGCGTGTAGTTAAAAGCAGGTTGTTCCATTAGCCACTTAACGTCAAGCGTATAATCTGCGATTGGTCTTTTAGGAATGTTGGTTTCTTTTGGCGACGTTATTTTTTTTACCAATCTAACAACGGGTTGTTTTAGTGGTTTAACGGTTGGCTTTTTGGGTTCGATAATCGTCGGTTCTTTTATATTTAAATTTGCCACGATCTTGTTTTTATTCTGACTTGTGGTTTTAGAACTTGATTGTTTTTTATTTAAAGAGCCTTGGTCTAATTTAAGAATAATTCTTTCTAATTTTGTATCAATGCTATTAATTTGAGTTTTAACCCCTTTAAATCGGTTTTCAAGCTCTTCTTTTTTTGTAACCAATTGACCAGTATTTTCTTGAGGATTCGTTTGCAACATTTCAACTTTATTTTCTAGCATTTTAAGCTTAGGTTCTAACGTCACGACAAAGTCTTTTAATAAATTAACTTCTATATCCGATTGCTCTTGGCTTGCTTTAACCGCTTTCAATTCATTTTTTAAACTCATATAACCAATATACGCAACACCCGCCACAATTAAAGCGAATGACAGTAAAATTACGATTAGAAAAAAAGGCGTACGAGGTACGTTTGTTATTTGATTGGTTGAGTTACTGTCTTTAGCTTTAGCACGCTTTTTTATTGGTGGTATTTTTCTACGAGCGTTTTTTGCTGATTTATTCGTTGGCATGACATCCTCTGCCGCATTAAGCCAATCCTTCAAACTATGCTCAGTATCATTCGCTGTGGAGATGGTTTGAGCTTGGCTTTCAATTGCTTTTAACAATCCGGCCCGTTCTTTTTCTAACTCTTTAATCGTTTGTGCCATTTATTTTGCCATTTAAAGTACAATTTACGTTGCTAATATAATACACATTATTTAGAATTGTTGTTTTAGTTTTTTATTTGGTGGACGTAAATGCAAAGTGTTGGAATGGATGATGTAGGATCAGCGTTATTGATTACGGCAGGACTATCAGTTGTAATGATTGCAATAGTCGTATTAGCGATGTGGTGGGTGTTTGCTGTTTTTAAAGATAAAAAAAGCAAGAACAAACCTAATGATAACGAAACAAAAGAGCAACAAGATTAGTAGCTTTTCACGCTTAATTCAAAAGTTCTAGCTGAGTTCACCCTGCCGTTCTATTTTTTTTAATTGTAAAAAAACACTAGCCATTAGAATAATGGCAGCTGTAAAAAAGCCGATTACGATAGCATACCAAAAACCTTCAATGCCCGCTGGCTGAAAGAACACTGAGGTGAACGCCATTAAATATCCACCGCCTAAACCAATTACCCAGTAGCAGACGAAGGTTACTGTCATAACAACATGAGTATTATGCAAGCCTCTTAATACGCCTGTACAAGCAATTTGCACCGCATCAAATACTTGATAAACAGCCGCAATGCTTAATAGGCCTATCGCAATGGTAATCACATTCAAATCATCAGTGAAGGCTACGGCTATTGATTCACGTACTAGGTAGGTAAAGATTGCAGATACTGCACCTGCAATAAATGCCATCAGTAGTCCTGCATAAATTCGTTGGTAAACGTCATATTTTAAACCTTGACCGTAAGCATAGCCTACTCGAATAGTAATTGCCATAGATATGCTCAAAGGTATCATAAACAACATGGAGGTATAGCTAACCCCGATTTGCTGAGCGGCAATAACATCCGTGCCTAATACCGCAATAAACAGTGCTATAAAACTAAATAAACTAACTTCAAATAGAATTGAAAGGGTATTAGGTAGCCCTAGTGCATAAATTTTCTGTAAACCATTCTCCCAAACTGGGCGACGAAATGATTTTAAGTTAAGGCTTAAATAGGGGGTTATATTTTTTGATATCACGGCATAACCAATACCGACAAACAACATCAACCACATGGTAATGGCAGAAGCAATTCCAGCACCTGCCGCACCATAAGGTTCGACACCCCAGCCATAGATAAATACTGCATTTAAGGGCGTATTAACCAGAATGGTTAAAATGCTAATCCACATAGTTGGCAAGGTTAAACCTAGCCCTTCCCAAAAGAATCTAAAGACAAAATAAATGGATAAAGCGGGTAATCCGAACGCAATATAGAAGAGATAATCTTCCGTCAGTTGACGGACATTAGCGGTTAAAGGTAAAAAATCAAGCACCCAACCACTATTAATGAGCAGAAACATCGTTATCAACCCTAGCGGAATTGAAAACCAAATTCCCTGCTGAAAAAAAACCTGCATTTGGGCAAAATTATTATCACCAAATTGTTTTGCAATCAGCGTGGTTAATACTAACGAAAAACCGACTGATAGCATCATAACTGGAAACAAAATGCTCGAACCTAACCCAATAGCGGCCAAATCATCTTTACCAACCTGCCCCGCCATGATGGTATCGACAACACCAAGCCCAGCCAAAGATAATTGCGCAATTAAGATTGGAAAAGATAACTTAGCGAGTGCTTTAAACTCCTCAACAAAGTTCGCCATTTATTTTTTGTCTTTGTCGATAGTTTCTTTTGCTTGTAATGCTTTTTTTTCTGATATTTCTTCTTCGGTTTCTTTCCAGTAGTCTTCTCCATGCTCTTCGGCAATTGCAGGGTCTAATACATCTTCCACTAGATCATCATATTTATTCTCTTCTAGCAAATAAGGTGCTAGCAAGATGGCTACGACTTTTAACGTCCAATAAATCATTGCGTAAATAATAATCGCAAAAAGCAAAACTATCGGTAAACCGAATAGTAAATCAACAAATAAACTTTGCCCTTTAATAAAGTTGTCTAAGAATGATTTTTTGACAAAGGTAAAATACAGCCAATATATCACGGGGGCCATACTCAAGATGAATACAATATAATTCAACGGATAAATAAAACGAGAATTTCGGAATAGACAAAACATTTTAGTTCTCCATGTCTTTTAGGAATAGCCATTGTAAGGCAATAATTGTACTAGCAACATTGAAATAACCGTTACGTAATTTTTGCTTCGCGTCGGCATAATCCAAGCTAACGATACGAATGTCTTCTGCCTCGTTATCCAAACCTGCGTACTGTGGTAATTTTCGATAATCAATGTCAGCGGCATACATATGCAACACCTCTTCACAAGCTGCTGGACTAGGATAATAGTGGCAAACAAATTCAAATTTTGCGTGTTTAACGCCCGCCTCTTCTTCCGCTTCTCTAATACAAGCATCAAGTTGATTTTCGCCTGCGTCAATCATGCCTGCTACTGGCTCTAACAACCAAGCTTGTTCGTTGTTCGTTTGTTTAAAATCAATCGCTCCTGTACGACATTGTTCAACAAGAATGATTTTTTGATGTTCTGAATCATACAAAAAAGCAATGACAGCATCACCACGAACAAACATTTCTCTGGTGACTAATTCTGACGTTCCGCCTTGATATTTCGAAAACTGATACTGTACGGAATCCAATTGAAAAAAACCTTTGAATTTAGTGTCTCGTTTAACATTTGTTATTTTTTTAATCATTTGAGACCTTTGTGTAACGATTCAGCATATTTTAAAGCTGAGCAGTTACTCATTTGTTACTTCAATTTTTGGAACACGTTCGGTAATCCCACATAATAATTCATAGCCAATCGTTTCAGCGTATTTAGCGACTTTATCCACGGGTAATCCTTCCCCCCAGAGTGTTACCTCTGCGCCAACTTCAACCGTGTCTGCTAATTCGGTTACATCTACGCTAATCATATCCATTGACACTCTGCCGACAAGAGGCATTATCTTGCCTTCAATTAAGACTGGTGTACCATTTTTAGCATGCCTTGGATAACCATCACCATAACCTGCCGCCACAATCGCTAGCAGGGTTTTCTTATCTGCTGTCCAAATGCCCTCATAGCCAACAGCACTCCCTTTTTTAAGCCATTTTAAAGAAATAATTTGTGAGAAAAATGACATGACGGGTTTAATTTTTGGCACCTGCTGCTTATGACTACCTGCTCCGTACAGCATGATTCCTGGGCGTACCCAGTCTAAATGAGATTCTGGAAAACGTTCGATTGCGGCAGAATTTGCTAAGCTTTTTTCACCCGCTAGTTCATCCGCTAACTTGCTAAACACGTCTATTTGAGCTTGTGTAACAGAGACAGAAGAATCTGCTGAAGAAAAGTGCGTAAGCCAATTTAAATTAATTAACTTATTCAATCTCAAATTTAAATTAACAACTCGTTTAAGCACCTCAGGAATTTCATCGGGATTAAATCCTAGTCGATTCATGCCGGTGTTAATTTTTACCCAAAGCGTTAATTGTGTGTGCTTGATTGTTCTTACTAATGTTTCTAACAAATCCAGTTGATAAAAAGAATGCACCACTATTTCTAAGCGATGATGCGCGACAATACTAAGCTCTTGCTGACTAAAAATTCCTTCAAGCAAAATAATAGGATGCAAAAAACCATTTTGGCGAAGTTGGATTGCTTCATCAATTGAGGCAACCCCAAAACCATCTGCGGCGGTTAATTGTTTTGCAACACGAATAAGCCCATGCCCATAGCCATTGGCTTTGATAATCGCAAGAATTTTGGAATTAGGTGCAAAGGTTTTTACCTGCTTCAAGTTTTGTTGCAAAGCGGGTAGATTAATTTCTACACGAATAGGACGGTAATAGTTCATGGCATTAATATTTTAGTAAGAATCATCAGGCACATCAAAACCTGCATGATTTTCAAATTTAGTATATTGACCGATAAAGGTAAGTCGAATCGTGCCCAGTGAACCATTTCGATGTTTTCCTAGAATGATTTCAGCCGTACCCTTATCTTGTGAATCTGGATTGTAAACTTCATCACGATAAATGAAAATAATAATATCTGCATCTTGCTCAATCGCGCCAGACTCACGTAAATCTGCCATTTTAGGGCGTTTGTCTGGGCGTTGTTCTAGATTACGGCTTAATTGTGACAGTGCTATCACCGGTACATTCAATTCCTTTGCAAGGGTTTTTAAACCACGAGAAATTTCAGAAATCTCATTCACTCTGTTTTCAGTCTGAATGGAACCACGCATTAGTTGTAAATAATCTATGACGATTAATTCCAATCCTTTGACTTCATTTTCAGGATTTTCCTTACCCTCTTCCACCGCTTTTTTATACTCTGCATCACGAATATCTTTGTCGATTCGCCTTGCTCTTGCTCTTAAATCGTTGATTGATAACGCCGCGGCATCATCAATAAAAATTTTAGTTTGCATTAACTGGGTTACTGAAACATTTAGGTTTGCAAAATCAGACTGTTCTAATTTACCTGTTCGCACCCTATCTGCTTCAATACGCCCTGTTGAACTAATCATCCTTAGCACTAACTGCTCTGCGGGCATTTCCATACTAAACACAGCAACACTTGCATGGCTTTTTAATGCCGCGTTTTCAGCAATATTCATCGAAAAAGTGGTTTTACCCATTGATGGACGACCTGCGACAATGATTAAATCGCCCTTTTGTAAACCAGAGGTTAATTCATCAAATTCACTTAAATGCGTTTCTAATCCTGTAATCGTACCATCAGAGTTATAACGTTCGTCAATGGTTGCAACGGCTGATTCAAGTAATGCTTTGATTTCTTGATATTCACGCTGTTGCCCCGCTCCACTTTCTGCGATTGCCATCACTTTGCTTTCAGCAACGTCTAGGAGCTCACGAACACCCTTTCCTTGTGGAAAATAACTTGCTTCGGAAATTTCATTAGAGACTTGAATTAAGCCACGAAGAATCGATTTTTCACGAACGATTTCCGCGTAGAACTTAATATTTGCGGCACCAGCGGTATTATTCACCAAATCAAGCAGGTACTCTTTTCCACCCGAATCATCAATCTTGCCAATTGACTCTAATTTTTCAACCACCGTCACTAAATCAAACGGTTTAGAAGCTTGGGCTAGTTGATTAATCGCGTCAAACAAAACTTGATGTTGCTGGGTATAGAAGTCTGCTTGTTTTAAAACAACCGTAATATCATCGAGCTTTTCATTATCCAGCATCAATCCACCGATAACAGATTGTTCGGCTTCAATAGAATGTGGTGGCGTTTTAAAAAGGGATTCGTCTTTCATCTGTCTTTCGTGATTCTTTCTTTGCAATATAAAAGAAAGATTATAATCTTAAACCAAATGAATAGGGTTAGAAATGACAAAAAAAACGAGGCAAAATCCTCGTTTTATAAATTTTCTAATCTCTGTATAGAAACACGAATATAGCACAACCTCTTGATATACCGAGCACTCTATTTCGCATTTTTATACAGAGATTAGGAAAAATAAACAACCGCTGAAGACTAGTCTTCAGTTGCCTTTACTTCTACTGTAATCGCTGCGATTACATCTGAGTGTAATTCAACATCTATTTCAAACGTTCCTACAAAGCGTAGTGCGCCTTCAGGCATACGAACCGCTTTACGTTTAACTTGGAAACCAGCCGTAACGAGAGCATCTGCTATATCAGCAGTTCCTATTGAACCGAATAACTTACCTTCGTCACCTGCAACAGATTCGATAGAAACAACGGTACCATTCATTTTTTCATAAATAGTTTGTGCTGCTGCTAGCTCTTCAGCCGCTAGTTTTTCAAGTTCTGCACGTTTTGCTTCAAATTCAGCAATATTATCTTTAGTTGCTGGCTTTGCTTTCCCTTGTGGGATAAGGAAGTTACGTGCGTAACCTGCCTTAACAGAAACTTGATCTCCCAAGCCTCCAACGTTTTGTACTTTTTCTAACAAAATAACGTTCATTAGCTTTGTCCTTTTAAGTTACTTTTTAACTTTGCGTCCATCGACTGCGGATATCTAACCAGGTATCTGCTAAACCGAGTGTCGCGACAATCAAAATTGTTTGTGGAAATAAAAATAATAAAACATACAAACCTATTAACCATCCACGATTGGCTTTTTTAATCGCTATCGTGTGATGTGCAATGGACAAGCCTACAAACAGTAAACCAGCCACCAATACCCCCGCTAAGTCTTGCGAAAAAGGTGATTTAACCACCATACTTGCAACAATAACTACTCCGGCTAAATAGGCAATACTACTTGGTAAGGCTATTTTTTTGAAGTTTTCGCTAAAGCGACCAGGATAATACAATTGTGCCTGCCACCAACGGGCAATAAACACAATTGAAACCCATAAAAACACTGCCGACATTCCCAACACTAAGGTTGCAACGCTGGCAAAATTTTCTATCGCTTCACTTGGAACGTCAATACCTGACTTTGCTAGCACGGGTATGACTGTTGCATCAAACAACTCTTTCCACCAAAGCACGGTATCACCCGTAAAAAGATGGAACCCTGCTACCGCAAATCCTGCCATTAACATCGACATATGGATTGCACTAGCTAATGAGTTAGTTTTTCGTAACACTAAAGCGATTAACCAAATCGGTAGCATGAACTCAAATACCGCAATAATACTGGTTAAGCTACTTCCTAACACCAGCATTGCAACTGCGAAATGAGCAATGGCTGCAACAGCAAAGGTTTTAAAACCTTCAACTTCTCCGACTCTCAGCGTTACCAATGCAATAACCGCACCGAGCAACAAGCCAACAGGCGAGAAGAACACGCTTAACACAGATAATAATACTGCCGCAATTAAAGCCTGCGAAGGTCCTTTCATTGTGTAATTAGCAATAAATAGCATGTTTATTATTTAAATTAAATTTATTTATGTTGATCTGTATAAGGTAATAATGCGATATATCTTGCACGTTTCACAGCTGACGCTAGTTGACGTTGATATTTAGCACATGTTCCAGTAATACGACTTGGAACTATTTTACCCGTTTCAGTGATGTAGCTTTTTAAAGTATCAAGATCTTTATAATCCACTTCTTTAACGCCTTCAACCGTAAAACGACAGAATTTTTTTCTTCCAAAACCTCTACTAGCCACGTTTCTTATCTCCTTTCTGAGCAAGCATTACAGATTCTTCTGTAACCGCTTCTTTACGTTTAGTAATCATGTTACGCAAAACCGCATCATTGTAATAGAACAAATTTTCGATTTCATCAAGTGCTTCTTGAGTACATTCGATGTTCATTAAAATGTAATGAGCTTTGTGAACTTTATTGATTAGGTAAGCTAACTGGCGACGACCCCAGTCTTCTAGACGGTGAATAGTTCCACCTTTTTCTTCGATTACACCACGGTAACGTTCAATCATCGCAGGCACTTGCTCGCTTTGATCAGGGTGTACTAAAAATACGACTTCATAATGGCGCATTAATTTTCTCCTTATGGATTTAAAATAAGCCTCCTAGTAATTCTCTGCCATGTGGGCAAAGCTAGTGAAGCAAGGAAATCAGATTGCATATCTGAAAGACGGCATTATAACGATATTTGAGTTGAAAACAAGAATAAAGACTTGTTTTTAATGATTTAAAAGCAAAAAGTGCCCAGGGGGGTGGGGTTTTGGTTACCCCCCTGGGCACTTTTTATCCCACGAGGGGCATAAAATAGCTTAATTTTGTTGTTTTTTTAATTTAGAAAGAAAAAACGCGTTAGATATCCATTTCTTCTTTTATTTGAGCAACCCACTGCACTACTCTGCTTTCTGTTAATTCAGGTTGTTGGTCTTCATCAATTCCTAGTCCTACGAAAAAGTCCTCATCTTCGGTAAGGGCTTGTGATTCGTCCCACTCAAAACCGTCTGTTGACATATATCCTGCTGGAATCCCGCCGTTTTCAAGTGCAATATCATGCATAAAACCCATTGCATCTAAAAAATATTCTGAATAGTCAGCTTGGTCGCCTAACCCAAAACAGGCAAACTGTTTATCGGTAAAGTCAATGGTTTTGAAATCTTCCCAAAAATCATCCCAGCTACTTTGGAGCTCGCCATAGTACCAAGTTGGGTGACCTAGAATAAATTTGTCATACTTCGCGAAATCTTCAACGCTTGCTGATGCAATATCATGTATTTCAACGACATCTGCACCCAGCTCATCTTTAATCATGTCCGCAACGCGTTCGGTGTTGCCTGTGTCTGTACCGTAAAATAGACCAACTTTGCTCATTCTTATTCCTTTTAGTTTCAAATATAGTAAAATCTAGCATAATTACACAATACTAACATAGACTAATTTAATTAGCCTTAATAATTTCTATTCTCAACCATGAGTAAAATTAATAGCAAACCCATAGACTGTTTTAAATGCAAATACCTGTACATAACGTGGGATGAATCAAACCCTAGAGGATGCACTGCGTTTGGATTTAAAACAAAAAGATTACCTAGCCTAGTGGTGCTAGAAACCTCTGGAGAGCCTTGTCATAAGTTTACACCTAAAAACAATCCAGCCAACTCAACAACCGAAAAACAAACAGGTTGGATTGCTTAAATCCGCTTCCATTCAAAACTTTCACCCGGATCAGTTTTTCTGCCTGGAGCAATATCACTGTGCCCCACTATGCTATCTATCTGTAAATAATGTTGTTTTAAAAGGCTAATGACTTGACTTAATTGCTGGTACTGCTCATTGGTATAAGGAGTTTCATCTGTTCCTTCTAACTCAATACCAATCGAAAAATCATTACAGCCACAACGCTCTGAAAATACGGATTTACCTGCATGCCATGCTCTTTTATTAAAGGGCACAAATTGAATCATTTCACCTGTTCGCTTTATAAACAAATGGGCAGAAACTTTTAATTGATATATTTGTTGGTAATAAGGGTGTTCATTGGGGTTTAATTGATTGCAAAATAACTGTTTCACGCCGTCGCCGCCAAATTTATTCGGCGGTAAACTAATGCCGTGAATAACAATTAATGAGATATCCTGCTCATCTTGTCGTTCATCGAAATTGGGACTGGCAATAAAGGTTGCGTTATTTAAAAGATGGTTTTCTAATTTCATATTCATGTAACAAGTATAAGATACAATAGCCCAAAATACTAAAAAATAGAGAGATAAATGTCAGAAATTAATTTTTTTGCAGACCTCGCGATTAATGTTAAACAAGCACTTGCTGAAGATATTGGTAGTGGTGATTTAACCGCGGGGCTTATTCCTAATGGCAACGTTTCGACTGCCAATATCATTGCGAAAGAAGCGGCTATCGTTTGCGGGCGTGCTTGGTTTGATGCTGTTTTCAATCAAGTATCCACAGACATACAAATCAACTGGTTGGTCGAAGAAGGTCAACTGGTTACCGAAAATACCATCGTTTGTGAGTTAAAAGGAAGTTCAAGTTATTTGTTAACAGCTGAACGTAGTGCTTTGAACTTTCTACAAACATTATCTGCCACGGCAACCTTAACGGCATCTTATGTAGCTCTTTTAAAAAACACCCACACAAAGCTATTAGATACTAGAAAAACGCTGCCTTGCCTTCGACTAGCACAAAAATATGCGGTTAAATGTGGTGGTGGAACAAATCATCGAATAGGTTTATATGATGCGATACTGATTAAAGAAAATCATATCATGGCGGCTGGCGGTATTAGCAAAGCTGTGGCAATGGCTAAAAAGCTACATCCAAAAGTGCAGGTAGAAGTTGAAACTGAAAATTTGGCTGAACTACAACAAGCATTAGATGCAAAAGCAGATATTATCATGCTTGATAATTTTACAACTGAACTAATCATGCAGGCGGTTGCAATAAATAAAGCTCATAAAAACACCGCTAAACTAGAAGTTTCTGGTAATGTCGAAATAGCTAGATTAGCTGAATTAGCAAAAACGGGGGTGGACTTCATCTCTACCGGTGCAATTACCAAAAACGTCCAAGCCATAGATTACTCTATGCGTTTTGACTTGGAGAGTAAATAACAAATGGAACATGGAGCAAACAGCCACTTATTACTAAGCATCGTTATGTTGCTTGGTTTTATTATTGCCTTAACATCTATCGCTAGAAGAATTCATATCCCACAAATATTAACTTATATTATAGTCGGTATTTTTGTTGGACCCTTTGGCTTTGCTCTTATCGAGAGTGAAGAAAACATCCACTTTCTGGCTGAATTTGGGATTGTTTTTTTACTCTTTGCAATCGGTTTAGAGTTTTCACTATCGCAAATGATGTCGATGAAGAAAATTGTTTTTGGGATTGGTAGCTTACAAGTTTTTACCACTGCCATCGTAACTTATCTAATTGAAATGTTGCTTGGATTGGGCTTTGTTATGAGTTTTATCATCGCGGCGGCATTTGCTTTATCTTCAACCGCGATTGTCATCAAACAATTAACAGAACAATCTGAAATACAAACCCGCCATGGTCGTTCTGCGGTTGGTATTTTAATTTTCCAAGACATTATCGCAATTCCACTGTTAATTATCATCCCTGCCCTTGCCATGTCTGATGGTGATGCATTAATGTCTGAGCTTGGTATTTCGCTTTTAAAAGGCATGTTTGTAGTGGTGGTTATTTTAGCGGTCGGTCGTTATATTTTAAAACCACTATTCCACGAAGTTGCCAAGGCAAAGTCGCAGGAGTTATTTACCTTAACCGTTTTAACAATGGTATTAGCCGCCGCCGCATTTACTGGTGAAATGGGCGTTTCTATGACATTAGGGGCATTTATGGCGGGTATGATGCTTGGTGAAACTGAATTTAAGCATCAAATAGAATCTGATATTAAACCCTTTCAAGATATATTGTTAGGGCTATTTTTCATTACCGTTGGCATGTTAATTTCCCCTGCTATTTTCTTAGAAAATATTGTTATCATCCTAGCCATCACCCTAGCAATCATTGTTTTAAAAGCCTTAATAATACATGCCATTATGGTTTATTTTAAAAACCCTCGAGGCGTTAGTTTTAGAACCGCCATCACCCTTGCACAGGTAGGAGAATTTGGTTTAGTCATTATTACGCTTGCCCTCACCAATGGTTTATTAGAACAACAATTATCACAAATAATCATTTCTGCTATTGTGTTAAGTATGATGGCAGCACCGTTTTTAATCAAAGCGAATGGTAAGATTGCCAAGAAAGTATTTAATAAAAGTTACAGTGCCAATTTTGCCGAGCTAGAACATAAAATTGAAGCCGATACAAGATACAAAAAAGACCACGTGGTAGTCTTAGGTTTTGGACGAGTCGGACAAACCACCGTTAAGTTTTTAGAACAATTTAACGTCCCTTTTGTCGCCTTAGATTTAGACATTAAACGCGTAAAAGAAGCACAAGAAAGTGGTCTTCCCGTCTATTTTGGTGACTCTGCTAAGCATAGTATTATTAAATCTGCCAACATTGCTAAGGCTAAAGTTGCCATTATTACGTTTACCGAACACCATGCAACTGTCAAATCATTAAGAACGCTAAGAGACGAGTCTCCTGATTTACCTGTCATCGTTAGGGCAATTGATGACACTCACTTAACCGAATTAATGGGACTTGGAGCTACTGAAGTAGTGCCAGATATTTTTGAATCAAGTATTATGCTGTCATCACACTTATTATTAATGCTTGGTAAGCCAGCTGGCAAAGTCATGCGTAAAGCAGTAGAGGCAAGAAAAAACAGATACAGCCTATTAAGTGGTTTATATCAAGGAGAAACGGACGTCCAAAGATTTGACCATTCTCAAATAGGGCAAATCGTTCACCCTGTACACATTAACGAAAGTTCATTTGCAGTAGGGAAAACCTTAGAAGAACTTAGCCTAACAAAACATAACGTTACGGTAAATTCTATTAAAAGAGGTTCAGTAAGAGGTAATGATCCTGACATTAAAACAAGAGTAAGAATAGATGACAACTTAGTGATTCAGGGACTACCAGAGGATGTAGAACATACCGAAAACTATCTTCATACTGGAAGTAAGTAGCCTTCTATCGCATCCAAATTAACGTAGCCATTCGTCCCGTTTTTTTCTGTCTGCGATAGGAATAAAATCGTTGGCTATCGGCATAAGTACACAAATTACTTTTGGTTATATCCTGTACCCCTAACTCTCTCAATTCTTGTACCGAAATCCCCACTAAATCTGCTTGGTATTTTATAGAAGATTGTCGGTTAAAAAATTGAGCATTTTTAGAGTTTTTATCGGTAAATTTTTTAACGAAATCTAATTCAACTTCAAAATTATCTTGACTAATAGAAGGCCCAATCCATACCTTTAGATTTTCAGGTTTATCGGGTAGCTGTACAATAGATTTTGTAATAATTCCATCTAACAACCCTTGCCAGCCAGCATGAATGGCGGCGACAAAGGTTTCAGATTGATTGGTAATTAAGATAGGTTGGCAGTCAGCGGTCATTACGCAAATAGGCAGACTTGTTTGCGTTGTCCAAACTGAATCGGCTACAGGAAGTTCTGCAAACTCCTCACCCTTCCATTCAATTAATGTCGTTGTGTGTTGCTGATTTAACCACAAAGGAGAAGTTGAAAATTCTAATTTTTCATCTAAAATTTGTCTGTTTTTGATAACATCGTTCAAATCATCTTCAACATGGCTTGCCAAATTAAAGCCATCAAACGGCGGCTTGCTTACTCCGCCCTCTCTTGTTGTGGTAAAAGCCTGTATTTTGTTAGAAACTTGCCAATTTGGTTTTATCAAAACATCTATTTCGCAGGAATGTCGGCATCAGTTACCCAAGCAATTTCAACGCCGTTATCATCGTCATAAGCATCATAATCCTTTACATGCTGGGCTTGATAATCTTCTAAATCATCTCGTAGCATATCAACTAAATCTAACATATAATCAGGCATTGGTGCTTTCCACTTCATTTCTTTACCTGTTTTTGGGTGCGTTAAACTTAACTGACCTGCATGCAATGCTTGCTGTTTATAACCGCGTAAATAATCGACAAATTCAGCCATCATTTTTTTAGGAAGTTTTAAACGCCCGCCATAAGTCTGGTCACCCACTAGCGGAAAACCAAGCGATGCCATATGCACTCTAATTTGATGGGTTCGCCCTGTTTCTAATTTCACCCGAATACGGGAATGCTCTCTAAAATGTTCCAGTACGCGGTAATGTGAAATCGCTTTTTTACCACCGTGCGCTAACACCGCCATCTTTACCCTATCGATTGGGTGACGACCAATATTGGTTTCGATTGTGCCACCTTTTTTCATCTTTCCAACCACAACCGCATCATAAATTCTCCCGACAGAATGCACCTGCAACTGCTCAATCAAACTGGTCTGTGCAGGAATGTTCTTAGCAATAACCATTAAACCAGATGTTTCTTTATCTAGGCGATGAACAATACCGCCCCTTGGCACTTCTCGTACCTCTGGAAAATGAAATAATAATGCATTCATTAAAGTACCATCTCGGTTTCCTGCACCAGGGTGAACCACTAATCCAATTGATTTATTAATAATTGCGATATCATCATCTTGATAAATGATATCAATCGGAATATCTTCTGGTTCAGCATCCACTTCGTCTTCTAATTCTGTTTTAATGACAACCAGTTCACCGCCCAAAACCTTAAAATTAGGTTTGCAATGAACCTTGCCATCTAGCATGACACTGCCCTGTTTAATCCATTCTTTAATGCGGCTACGGGAGTAATCCGCAAACATTTCAGCCAACACTGCATCCAGTCTAGCAGACATTTTATCAAGGGAAATTTTTGCGGTTAATTCTAGGCTACTCAAAATAGGTTCTCGTGGTATAATTTTTCATTTACATATTCTACCTATTTTATATACCTTATGTTTCGTTTAACTACTAAATACCTATCGATATTAATTATCAGCATCAGCTTTTCAGCCTGTACCGTTTTTGAAGAGAAAGACGAGTCCGAATGGACTGTAAAAGAATTCTACACCTACGCAAAAAATTATTACGACAGTGGACAGTGGCAAAGTGCCATCAACTACTACGAAAAACTAAAAGCCTACTTCCCATACGGAATTTATGCGGAGCAAACCTACCTAGAGCTTGCTTACTCTTACTACAAATTTGGCGAGCCTGCGTCTGCCAAAAGAGAACTAGACGAATTTATTCGCATCTACCCAAAACACAAAGCACTACCCTATGCTTACTATTTAAAAGCACTGGCATCTGATTCTATCAACGATAGTTGGTTTGATGACTGGCTAACAGATCCTGCCACCAGGGATATGAAATCGACCAAAGAAGCCTATAATGCTTACAAAAAACTCTTGGTGCGTTTCCCAAACAGTAAATACGCCGCCAACTCTCGCAAACGTCTTATCGTATTAAGAAATACCCTCGCACGCCACGAATACAAGGTAGCAGAATACTACTACAATCGAAAATCTTACCTAGCCGCAGTGAGCCGTGCAAAATATGTTATTGAAAATTATCCTCGCTCACAAGTAAATATAGTATCACTAGAGCTGATGAGAAATGCCTACTACAAACTAGGGATGACAAAAAATGCTGAAAATGCTCAGCGAGTAATTGAGTTTAATCAAAAATAATCGTAACGATACGACTTCACGACAAATTTTGTCTATTTCTTTTAGGAGACACTTAAGGAAACGCTTAATAACTAAGGTTAGAATTAGGATGAGAAAAAAGTGTCGCTATTTTTATCTCAACAACCTCAACTCAGCCAGCTAGACTTCTTGATAATGGCTAGTAATTGGGTAGCGTCTATCTCGCCCGAAAGCTCGGTTGGTAATTTTGATGCCTGGCGCAGATTGTCGGCGTTTGTATTCATTACGGTTAATCATCTTAACCACCCTTTCGACTTCTAGCAGATCAAGGCTGAGCTCTTTACTAATTGCCAGAGGTGCTTTATCGAACTTCACAAATAACTTGATAATTGCATCGAGAGTATCATAGTCAGGCAAACTATCTTGGTCGGTTTGGTCAGGGCGTAATTCTGCTGATGGCGGACGAGTAATAACACGAGTTGGAATCACTTGTGATTTATTATTACGACACTCGGCTAATTTATAGACCAATGTTTTAGGCACATCTTTTAAAGGAGAGAATCCGCCAACCATATCACCGTAAAGAGTTGAATAGCCTACCGCTACTTCTGATTTATTACTGGTTGCGAGTACCATTTTTCCGATTTTGTTTGAAATTGACATCAATAATACACCACGAATTCTAGCTTGTAAATTTTCTTCAGTAATATCTTCTTTATAACCGTCAAAACGGTCAGTTAAAGCCAATTCAAACGAATTGTACATGCTTTCAATTGGAATAGATTGATATTTTACGCCCATTGTTTTGGCTTGCTTTTCGGCATCTTCAATACTGATATCTGCGGTATATCGGAACGGCATCATTACCGCTTCCACTTTATTCGCGCCCAAGGCATCAACCGCAATAGCGAGCGTTAAGGCTGAATCAATCCCTCCCGACAAGCCTATCAACACTCCCGGAAAACAATTTTTTTCAACGTAATCTTTTACGCCCATCACAAGGGCTTGGTAAATTCTGGCTTCGTCGGTAAGCAATTGTTCTTTCTTACCCGATTGAATGGCAACTTTTTGATTCGTTTTTGTCGTGATAACCGTCGTTAGGTCAGTTTTAAAGTTGGCGGATTGTACTTGTACTTCCCCTGTCGCATCCATGGCAAACGATCCGCCGTCAAAGACAAGTTCGTCTTGCCCGCCGACTTGATTAACATAAATAATGGGTACATTGTTTTCGGTTACTCTGCGTTTAACGGTGTTAATTCTGTCTTGTTGTTTTTCGGCTGAAAATGGTGAGGCATTCAATACCAGTAAAATTTCTGCCCCATCGGCAACGGCTTGATTGGCTGGGCTAATTTTCCAAATGTCTTCACAAATTAAAATTCCAAATGAAATGCCTTTGAACTCAACAATACAACTTTTATCATGTGAACTAAAATAACGTTTTTCATCAAACACGCCGTGATTGGGCAAGTTTTGTTTAATGTAACTGGCTTTAATACTGCCATGCGAAATCCACGCGACCATGTTAAAACGTTCACCTAAACTATCAATCATTGGGTAACCTACCACCATGACAATATCGGTGACTGATTCTGCAATTCTGGTTAGGGCATCATTTACTTGTTTGTATAAATCAAGTCGAAACAATAAATCTTCGGGTGGATAACCTGTGATAGTCATCTCTGGAAACACAATCATGTCTGCTTGTTGTTCTGATTTGGCTTGTATTGCGGATTCAATAATCAACTCGACATTACCTTGAATATCCCCAACAATAGGGTCAACTTGTGCCATTACAATTTTTATTTCAGACATAATATATTCTCGTTAATAAACTTCTTTTCTGTGGGCTATTCTAATGATAGTAATTACCAATAGATTATTCTCTTTTAAATAGATTATTCGATAGTTACCAGCACTTTTCCTAAACTTACCTTTATGCTTTCCTTTTAGAGATTTATCATTTTCAAAAATACCATTTTGTAAATCTAAAATTTTATCTCGAATGAGGTGCTGTGATTTTTTTTCTAGTTTCAGGAATTCTTTTTGAGCCTCTTGTTCAAAAGCGATATTAAACATTAAATATTAATACCCGCTTGAGAAAACACCGTTTCAAGTGATACAACTTTTGTCTTGCCACTTTTTAGATTGTCTATTCTTTTATCCGCAACCATTTCGTCTAATTTGTCAAAATACAATTCAATTGCTTTTTCAATGAGGCTAGTTCTTGTTTTATCTAACTCATTGGCATATTCATCTAAGTGTTGGACGACATCTTTTTCAAGTCTTATGTTAATTGCTTGCTTCATTGCCTTGCTCCTATTATATTGCTTGCCAGTTTGTAGATACAATTGTAGTGCGTAAAAATTTTATCGTCAAGTTAATTATTTAACTGCTTAAACATCGCATCACCCAAATCTGCTGGCGAACTTACGATCGTTACCCCTGCTTTTTCTAAGGCGGCAAATTTTGCTTCTGCTGTGCCTTTGCCACCGCTGACAATTGCACCTGCGTGCCCCATCCGTTTGCCTTTTGGTGCGGTAACACCTGCAATATAGGCAACAACGGGCTTGGTTACATTTTTTTGGATATATTCCGCGGCATCTTCTTCGGCTTGTCCGCCGATTTCGCCGACCAGAATAATTCCTTCGGTTTGTTGGTCTTGTTGGAATAGTTTTAGGCAATCAATAAAGTTCATGCCTTGAATTGGGTCGCCTCCGATACCAATACAGGTTGATTGCCCCAAACCATTTTGCGTGGTTTGATGCACCGCTTCGTAGGTTAATGTTCCCGAACGTGAGATAACGCCGACTTTGCCTTTTAGGTGAATATGTCCGGGCATAATGCCGATTTTACAACCATCATGATTGTCTCCCGGCGTAATTAATCCTGGGCAATTGGGGCCAATCAAATACGAGTCTGATTTATCCAACACCATACGAACTTTCAACATGTCATTGACGGGAATGCCTTCGGTAATGCAAGTAATGACTTTAATGCCCGCGGCAATCGCTTCAATAATGGAATCTGCCGCAAATGCGGGCGGTACATAAATCATAGATGCGGTTGCACCTGTTTTGGCGACCGCTTCATTAACCGTATTAAAGACAGGCAAGCCTAAATGAGTTTGTCCGCCTTTACCGGGTGTCACTCCACCGACCATTTTTGTGCCATAGGCAATCGCTTGTTCTGAATGGAATGTGCCTTGAGCACCCGTAAAACCTTGGCAGATAACGTTGGTATCGTGATTGATTAAGATGCTCATTTTGCCACCTCCACAACCTGTTTAGCCGCATCGGCTAAACCGTTTGCAGTAATGATACTTAAATCTGCTTTGGCTAAAATTTCTCTACCTAATTCCACATTCGTTCCCTCTAAACGCACCACTACTGGAATGGTTAATCCAACTTCTTTGACTGCTTTGATAATACCCTCAGCAATCAAATCACAACGGACGATACCGCCAAAAATATTGACTAAAATAGATTTAATTTCAGAAGATGACAAAATCAATTTAAACGCTTCCGCTACACGTTCAGGCGTTGCACCGCCACCAACATCTAAGAAGTTAGCAGGTTCGCCACCATTCAATTTGATTAAATCCATGGTTGCCATGGCTAAACCTGCACCGTTGACCATGCAACCAATGTTTCCGTCAAGGGCAATATAGTTGAGTTGATTATCCGCCGCTTTCGCTTCACGTTCATCTTCTTGGCTAGGATCACGCATTGCCAGTAATTCTTTTTGGCGGTAAAGTGCGTTGGAATCAATGCCCACTTTTGCATCGAGTGCCACTAGGTTATTTTCAGCAGTGACAATCAAAGGATTAATTTCAACCAACGCCACATCTTTGTCCAACGCCATCTGATAAAACCCGTTCATTACTTGACCAAGCTGTTTAAATGCTGAACCTTTCAAACCCAAAGCAAATGCGACTTCGCGACATTGGTACGGCATCAAACCAACCGCCATATCAATATGTACTGAAAAAATTTTCTCAGGCGTTTGTTCTGCCACCGCTTCAATATCCATGCCGCCCGAAGCCGACAACACAAAGGTATGGGTATTCGTTACACGATCAACCATCAAGCTTAAATACAATTCATCGGCAATCGCTAAGGTCTCTTCAATCAACAATGCGTTAATAGGTAATTCCTTCCCCGCCGTCTGAATCGTCGCCAACGAACTCCCTAGCATTTTTTCCGCAACTCGCTTCGCTTCTTCACGAGAAGCAACCAACTTAACACCGCCCGCTTTACCACGTGCCCCCGCATGAATCTGAGCCTTCACCACCCATTTATCTCCACCAACGGTATCAAGAGCTTCATCAAGCTGTGCAATATCGCTAATCATTTCCCCACGGGGTGTTGGAATGTTATAAGAAGCAAACAATAATTTTGCCTGGTATTCGTGTAAATTCATTTAAAACCTTTGAAAGTAGTATATTTTGAGTTATTTTAGCGTAAAAAGTGCCCAGGGGGGTACTGACTTAGCACCCCCCTGGGCACTTTTTATCCCATAAAGGATAGAAACAGCTAGAAAACACCATTAAGGAGACACTTAACAACTGATTAAAATTCTGGCAACGCCAAGTTTTCAGCAT
>CAZQYD010000006.1:0-9125 GCA_964597465.1 uncultured Piscirickettsiaceae bacterium
ATATTCTTTGGCGAGTGTAGGAATATATTTTTAGAAACTTGCCGCATTCCTTTAAAAAAGTAAATAACGCTATTTGTGTCTAGTAGGTACATGTTCAGTTTCATCGGGCTTTGCTAGCATGTGCAGTTGCTAAGCCGATAAAGTTGAGTGCACTTTGCTAATAGGCATAAAATGGTGTGAATTCAAGACTGTTTTAATGTGCCTCATCCCAATTAATGCCTTGCCCTAATTCTACGATTAAAGGCACACTTAATTTTTCTGCATTTTCCATTATTTGTTTGATTTTAGCTTTCGCTTGCTCAACATCTTGTTCGGCTATTTCAAATACTAATTCATCGTGAACTTGCATTAATAGTTTAATGTCTAACTCAGTTTCATCTAGCCAGTTTTGCATATCTATCATCGCTTGTTTGATGATATCGGCGGCGGTGCCTTGCATGGGGGCGTTGATGGCGGTTCTTTCGGCGTATTGTCTTAACATGCCGTTTTTGGCGTTGATGTCGGGTAAATACAATCTTCTGCCTTGTAAAGTTTCGACGAAACCTGTTTCTTTAGCTTCTGCTTGCGTAGTTTCCATGTAGGTTTTTACGCCTGGGTAGCGGTTGAAATATAAGTTTATGTATTCTTGCGCTAACCCACGGCTTATTTTAAGCTGTTTGGCTAATCCGAATGCGGACATGCCGTAAATTAAGCCGAAATTAACGGCTTTGGCACTTCTTCGTTGGTCGGTGGTGACTTCCTCTAGTGCTATATTAAAGATTTCAGCGGCGGTGGCTTGATGAATGTCTCTGCCTGCTGCAAAAGCGGTTAATAGCCCCTCGTCTTTTGATAGGTGCGCCATTATTCTTAATTCAATTTGTGAGTAATCGCCAGCAACCAGTTGATAGCCTTCGGGGGCGATAAAAGCTTGTCTAATTCGCCTGCCTTCTTCGCTTCTTATTGGAATGTTTTGTAAATTTGGTTCGGTTGACGAGAGTCTTCCCGTTGCCGCCACAGCTTGTTGGTAAGAAGTGTGAATCCTGCCTGTATCAGCATCAATTTGCTTCGGCAGTGAATCAGTATAGGTCGATTTTAATTTAGCTAAACTTCTATATTCTAAAATAAGCGTTGGTATTTCATGCCCATCTTCTGCTAACTGTACTAAAACAGGTTCGGCGGTTGAGGCGGCACCTTTTGGAGTTTTTTTGAGTATCGGTAGTTTTAATTTTTCAAACAAAATAACTTGCAGTTGTTTTGATGAATTTAGGTTGAATTTTTCACCCGCAATCGCATGGGTTTTTTCTTCTAAAGCAACTAATTTATTGCCTAACTCGTAAGATTGATCGGCGAGCATTTGCTTATCGACCAATACGCCGTTGCGTTCGGTCTTTGCCAAAACGGTTAATAGTGGCATTTCTAAATCGGTAAAAATTGCTTTTGGTTTTTCACTGGCAGATAGTTTTGGTAATAAGGCTAAGTGTAATTGCAAAGTAATATCGGCATCTTCTGCGGCGTAGGGCGATGCTTGTTCTAGTGAAATTTGATTAAAGGTCAGTTGTTTTTTACCCACACCAGCAATATCTTTAAATGAAATACAACTGTGATTTAGATATTTTAATGCTAAGGCATCCATATTATGGCGAGTAGCGACCGAGTTGTAGCAGTAGGATTCCAACATGGTATCAAAAGCAATGCCGTTTAGTTCAATGCCATGATTTTGAAAAACATGCCAATCATATTTGAGATTTTGCCCTATTTTTTTCGGCGTTTTGTCTTCTAAAATCGGTTTTAATTTTGCCATTACTTCATCAAATGGCAACTGCACGGGTGCGTCGATATAATCATGCATTAAGGGTAAATAGGCGGCAGATATTTTATCGTCTTCTTCAACCGCAAAACTTAACCCTACTATTTTGGCTTGCATGGTGTTGAGCGAGGTGGTTTCGGTGTCGATGGCGTACAATGTTGCTTTTTCTAATTTAATCAGCCAAGTATTAAACGCACTCCAATCTAAAATAGTTTCATAACCATTGGTTGCTATTTTTTCAAAAACGCTTTCTTCAACGCCTGCGATAACGGTGTTTGACTGGGCTTTTTTGCCTGTCGATTTACTGAAAGGTACTTCACCGCTTGCGACTAATCCTTGCCATTTTCGTAAGTCATATTCGGCTAATAATGTTGATAATTTTGCCATGTTTGGCGAAGTTCGCTTGATATTTTCTAATGCAATCGGCAACTCACAATTTAAACGAATGGTGGTTAATTGCTGTGATAATCTTAGTTGTGCTAGGTTATTGCGAAGATTTTCGCCGACCTTGCCTTTTATTTCATCAGCATGTTCAATTAAGTTTTCAATCGTGCCATAAGCATCTAACCACTTCACCGCCGTTTTCGGTCCGCATTTTGGTACGCCAGGGATGTTGTCCGAACTATCGCCCATCAGGGCAAGATAATCAATAATTTGTTCAGGTTTCACGTGAAACTTTTCAAATACAGAATCGGGAGTCATTAGTTGGTCGTTCATGGTGTTAATTAAACTCACATGTTCATTCACTAATTGTGCCATATCCTTATCACCCGTGGATAACAAAGCGGTCATTTTTGCTTGCGTAGCTTGTTCTGCTAATGTGCCCATTACATCATCCGCCTCGACACCGTCAATGATTAATAGCGGTATTCCTAAGGCGGCAATAATTTCTTTGATTGGCTCAATTTGCACTCGTAATTCATCCGGCATGGGCGGGCGGTGAGCTTTGTATTCGGCGTACATTTCATGACGAAAGTTTTTACCTTTTGCATCAAACACTACCGCAATGCGTTCTGGCTGATATTGTTCTAACAGCTTACCAACCATATTTACTACGCCAAAAATCGCTCCCGTAGGGTGACCTTCCGAATTAGTCAGCGGTGGCAAACCATGAAACGCTCGGAACAAATAAGATGAGCCATCTACTAAAATAAAAGGTGCTTTTTCGTTGAAGGTTAAGATTGGTGCTGAGATAGGCTGGGTCATGAAAGCAACTCGTGATAAAATTAGTGGTTATTTTACTATGTATGGTCTAAAACCGTGTCTGTTTATACGAATATTACTGAACAAGAGCTAAAACAATTTTTAACCCAGTATGATTTAGGGACGCTTAGTTCTTTTGAAGGCATTAGTGCAGGGATTGAAAATACCAATTATTTTGTGGATACCAGCAAAGGGCGATTTGTTTTAACCATTTTTGAACACCATAGCATTGATGAACTCGGTTATTTTTTAAATATTATGGCGTTTATGGCAGAGCATGCTATTCCAACCGCCCACCCAGAAAAAACCAATGATGGTCATTATTTAAAAATGCTAAAAGAAAAACCCGCCGCTCTAGTAGAAAGATTAACAGGCTCGACCATTGAAACTCCAAGTCTTAGCCAAGTAAAAGTAATGGGTGAACAGCTTGCAAAGTTTCATTTAGCAGGTAATGACTTTGCAGAACAACGCGAGAATGACCGTGATTTGACTTGGATGAAAAAAACCTATCAATCAATTGTTTGCTGGCTACCAGCGGATGAAATACAGTTGCTAGCACAAGAGCTTGAATACCAAACTACCATCGACTGGACAAGCCTACCACAAGGCGTAATTCATGCCGATTTATTTTGTGATAACGCCTTGTTTGATGGCGATAAATTATCAGGTATTATTGACTTATATTACGCCTGTAACGCAACCTTGCTATACGATTTAGCGGTGATGGTCAATGATTGGTGTCGTGAACAGGTGAATGGCTCCACCGATGAAATGGACTTTGAATTTAATGCCGAAAAAGTCGCTAGTATGCTCACCGCTTACCAACAAATTAGACCGTTAACAGAGAAAGAAAATAACGCATGGCAAGCCGCCCTGCGTTTAGCCGCACTACGCTTTTTCTTATCACGATTAAAAGACAAATACTCGCCAAGAGAAGGGGAAATGACGCAGATTAAAAACCCGAATGTGTATAAAAAAATATTAAAAATTCACCAATAACCCACCACAACTAAAAAATGCCAGGGGCACCCCCCTTGGGCACTTTTTAGCACGCTTAGGAGAACTTATGCTAGTTACCCATTCAGGAAGATTCCACGCCGACGAAGTTTTTGCAACCGCAATGGTGCTAATGCTAGAACAACATGAAATCGTTCGTACTCGTGATGAAGATATTATTACTAAAGCAGATATTGTTTTAGATGTTGGTGCAGAATATAATCCTGAAAGACGCCGTTTTGACCATCACCAAAACAGTTTTACCCGCGAACGAGAAGACGGCACGCCTTTTGCAACGGCGGGATTAATCTGGGAGTTTTATGCTGCCGAAATTTTCAAAGTGAAAGGCTTAACCGACGACTATGAAATACAATTTGCGATTAACTGGGTCGATAAAAAAATAATTAGCGATATTGACGCGGTCGATAATGGCATGTTCAGCGAAGACCCGCGCCCGTCTATTTCTCTTGTTATTGCGATGATGAACGAAAAATCAACCGCCGATAAAGAAGCACAACAAGCCGCTTTTAATAAGGCACTTGTATTTACAGCCGATATTTTAAATAACTTTATCAACAGTGCAATCACCGAAGCAAAAGTCATTATCGAACTAGAATCCGCCGCTAAAAATGTAACAGACGGTATTTTGATACTAGAAAAAAACCTATCTTTTAAAGATTTCTTACGCTCACAACCTCACATAAAACGCGTAGTATATCCAAGAAATGATGAAGTGTATGGCGTGTTTTGTAATACTCAAATAAATCATTTACCAGTAAAAATAAGAGGGCTACGCTCCGAAGAGTTAAATAAAGAGACGGGCTTAACCGACACCGTATTTTGTCACAAAAGCGGCTTTATGGCGGTTTGTGAGAGTTTGGAAAGTGCATTGTTTATTGCTAGAATGGATTTAAAATAACAAAAAAATCACACCAACATAACTCACGCTCATTGTTTTGGTATGATAGAAAATACATTTTTTATAGGAATTTAAACAATGAAATTTTCAATCTCTATACTAGCGTTATCAATCGCTAGCTTTTCTATTACGAGTGAAGCGGAGCAACTGACTACATTAAATGATCAGTCTTCTGTTGCCGTTACTATTTACAACAATAACTTAGCATTGATAAAAGATCAGCGAAAAATCACACTGCAAGAAGGCTTTAATAACTTAGCTTTTCGTGGTGTGAGTGCGAATATTCGTCCAGAAACGGCTTTATTGCGTAGTTTAAATCCTGATATAAAAATTCGTGTCTTGGAACAAAATTTTGATTTTGATTTACTTACCCCACAAAAATTATTGGAAAAATATGTAGGTAAACAGATTAAATTGGTGACGACCAACCCAGCAACAGGCATTGAAACCACCGAAACAGCAACGGTATTAAGCACCAATAGTGGCGTTGTGCTTAGGGTTGGCGATAAAATCATTACTAACCCAAAAGCTGAATATATTTTTAGTAATCTTCCTGATAATTTACGCGACCAACCTACTTTAGTGACCCAACTCACTAGCAGCTCCAATAAGCCTCAAACTGTTGAACTAGGCTATCTTACCAGTGGGCTTTCTTGGAAGGCTGACTATGTAGCAGAGTTAAGCAAAGATGATAAATTTTTAGATTTAACAGGCTGGGTTACGCTGACCAATCAAAGTGGCACAAAATACAACAATGCTAAATTACAATTGGTTGCGGGCGATGTTAATCAAGTACGACAAAATACTCGCCGTAAATCCCGTAAACATGCCCCGATGCTAGAAATGGCGTATAAAGCCGATGCTGGCATGGCAGAAGAAAGTTTATTTGAGTATCACCTCTACACGCTAGGCAGAACCACCACGCTTGCCGATAAGCAAACCAAGCAAGTCGCCTTGCTATCCGCTAGTTCGATACCCGTTACTAAACAGTATTTATTGCAAGGGCAAAGTTATTATTACAGTGGCAGGCACGGGCAAATTGGTAAAAAATTAAAGGTGGCTGTATCGGTTAAGTTTAAAAACACCGAACAATCACAACTGGGCATGCCGATTCCAAAAGGGATTGTTCGTGTTTATAAAAATGACTCTAAAGGTAATGCCCAATTCATCGGTGAAGACCGCGTTGACCATACCCCTAAAAATGAATATATCACCTTAAAATTAGGCAATGCGTTTGATGTAACTGCCAATAAAAAACAAACTTTTTTTAGAAAGATAGCTCAGCAAAAACGCAATCATTTTATTTATGAAAGCGGCTATCAAATAGAATTAAAGAACGCTAAAAAAGAAACGGTAACGGTAACCGTTCGTGAGCCGATAAACGGCGACTGGTACATAACCGATGAAAGTCACAGCAGTAAAAAAGTATCCGCAAACCTAGCAGAATGGCAAATAACCATTCCAGCAGAAAGCAGTACAATATTAACTTATGAGGCAACTGTTCGGTATTAGTCGCATTTAGCATGATTTTTCACTAAAAAGTGCCCAGGGGGGTATAAAAACAGCTGTGTTTTATACCCCCCTGGGCACTTTTTAGGTTAATTTTATGATTTTTAAGTCTTTTTGAGCCTTTTTAATTGTTTGGCTTATGAAACAGCAACCACTCTAATTTTATTTCTTTGCAACAACGGCAACATTGTTTTTAATTTCGCTTACCATAACGGTTTCTCCGGCACTAAAGCCTTCTGCATCGGTCTGAATTGCCCAGGTAGTGCCTTTGTAGTTAACCCTAAGTTCGCCATTATGTTCAGACAATACGCCTGTATCGCCTGTTGCAAAAGTTTCTAGGGCTAAATCTTCTGGACGCATTGTTTTCAGTATCGCTTTTCTTAGCAGAAAAGTTAATATGCCGCCTAACACGACAGCACTTAATATTTGTGTCTCTCCAGACATCTCAATATAAAAACTTGTAATACCGATGATAATAAGCGCCATTCCGAAGAAAAACGCTACAAATGCCATCGTTATTATTTCTAATCCTATTAGTAGGGTACCAAATGCGATTAATATCCACGGATTAATTTGCGGGATAATATCTGCCATGTTATTTGCCCGCTAGATTATTTTGTGCAAGAATACTGGTGAGTGCGGTTAAAGAACCAACCATTTCTGAGGTTTCCACAGGCACAATCACTTTATTTGCCGAGTCAGAACTGGCTAAGCCTGAAAAGGCTTCAATACGGTCTTTGGCTAACAAAAACTCTGCCGCATTGCTGTTCTCTGCCATCGCTAGGTTAATAAATTCCATCGCCTTTTGTTCACCTAAAGCATGTTGTTCTTTTTCATAACGAATCGCATTCGCCATCCGCTCAACCGCTTCGGCTTGTTTAAATGCCTGCTGTCTTTCCCCTTCTGCTTGGGCAATCAGTGCATTCTTATCCCCTTCAGCTTCGGTCTCGGTTGCACGACGACGACGCTCAGCCTCCATTTGCAGTTCCATCGCATTTTGCACTGCTTTTGGTACTGAAATATCGGCAACTTCCACGCGGGTTACTTTTGCTCCCCAAGTTGAACTGGCTAAATCAAGAGATGTTAATAATGCGGCGTTTAAGTCGGCTCTTGAGGATAAGGTTTCATCTAGCTCCATACGACCAATTTCAGCACGCAGGGTTGTTTGTGCTAATTGGGCAATAGCGATTTTTAAATCTTGAATCTCGTAGGTTGCTTGGCGCGCACTACTGATACGAATATAAACCACGGCATCAATACTAATACTCACGTTATCTTTGGTTATAACAGGCTGACGGGCGACATCAATAATTTGCTCTTGGGTGGTAAAGCGTGAACGTCTTTTATCAATAAATGGCACGATGAAGTTCAAACCCCCTTCAATCGTTCGGTGATATTTCCCTAGGCGTTCAATAACCCATTGGTCAGTCTGTGGCACTACTTTAACCGCCGTGCTAATATAAAAAATAATGACGATTGAGGCAATAAAAGCAAAAGTTACAAAATCCATGGTAAGTTCCTTAAAAGTTTTCTATTAAAAATATAGGGTATCATTCTATAACAATATTTAAAATTAAAACATAAAATAAATAGTTGCCACTAAGCCAGTAAAGTAAAACACTAATGTCAGTTGCAACATTAGCTTATTTGCCTCACGGCTATTAAATGAATCAAATCGTTTAAACCGACGTAAAAAAATAAAACTTCCCCATAATACTCCCTGCATAATCGCAGTAAGTAGAATACCTAAAATGAGTGTTGTCAGCATAATTGTGCTCTCTGTATAGAATATAATAAGCATTATAATAAAATTAATAAGTTTACTAAGCTAATGAATAAAAAATTAACTGTAGAAAAAAGTGGTCTAGGGCAAGAAACTAACTATTGTCAAACCTATGATGCCAGTTTATTGTTTGGAATTTCGCGTCAAGAAAACCGTGATGAGTTGGGTTTTAATTTGAAGTCTTTACCCTTTGTTGGCTTAGATATTTGGACGGCTTATGAGGTGTCTTGGTTAAATCAAAAAGGCAAACCCGAGGTGCGGATTGTTGAATTTTCATTTAGTGCCGACGCACCAAATTTAGTGGAATCTAAGTCCTTTAAACTGTATTTGAATTCTTTTAACGGCACGCGTTTTCAATCAGAGGATGAGGTTGTTCGTCTTTGGGAAACTGATTTAGCAAACGTGTCGGGCGGAGAAGTTTATGCAGATGTACGTAAACTAACGAATATTGATGAAATATCGGGTAGCATGCCTGGTGATAACCTAGATGAGCTAGATATTGAGGTGAGTGATTATGAAACTAACCCTGCTCTATTATCGGTTGAAGAGCTGTTGGTAGAGGAAACCCTCAATTCACACCTATTAAAATCAAACTGTTTAGTCACAGGGCAACCTGATTGGGGATCGATATTAATTCGTTATCATGGTAAGAAAATTAACCATGAAAACCTACTGAAATATTTTATTTCGTTTCGCAATCACAATGAATTTCACGAGCAATGCGTCGAACGCATTTTTACTGACATTATGAAGCATTGTCAACCTGAAAAACTTACCGTTTATGCCCGCTATGTTCGCCGTGGCGGTTTAGATATTAATCCCTACCGCTCTAACTTTGAAGATGAATTTGATTTAACAAGATTATCGAGACAATAAAAACACAATAATAATTGCAAGCACAAATGAAATTCCTTGCCAAAAAATAACGG
>CAZQYD010000006.1:9135-18843 GCA_964597465.1 uncultured Piscirickettsiaceae bacterium
ATGCAGTTGCATTTTTTCAACTTGAATAACTTGATTTTTGCAATCTAATAATTGTTGATAATGTGATTGCATGGTAATATTCGTGTTTTTATCAACAGATAAACTTGCAAGTAATACAACAATCAATAGCATATAACCAGAAATGATGATATTAGATAATTTATGTTTCTTTAAGAATTTTTTCATTAAAAACCATTATTGTTTATGTCGTTTACGTAGATTTTATTCTAATGAATGTATTACATAATATTGACAAATATGCTATTTTGTTTATTTAATTCCTAAATGATTAATCGCTAACCAATAAGATTATTATTATAATAGCAAGAACAAATGAAATTCCTTGCCAAAAAATAACGGGGTTACGCTCGATTAAGGGCGGTTTTGTTTCGGTTAAAAATGCTTTATTTGGGTGTCTTAAATCATATAAAAATTCAGATAATTCTGCATAGCGTTTGTTTGGCATCGGTTGTAGTGCTTTTCGTAAGCTGTAGTCAATCCAAGCGGGTATTTCTCGGTCATCATCTAAAACAGAAGGGTATCGCAAATTTTTCTGTGCTGTTTTGGTTCTCGATTTGGCAACCTCTGTTCCGTAGGGCAGTCTCCCTGATAGCATTTGATAGGTAATCACTCCGACAGAGAATAAATCTGAGCGTGCTGTACCTACTTCGCCTAAAAAATACTCAGGAGCCGTGTATTGAGCGGTTCCTAATATATCTTCTCGTTCTATGGCACTGGCTATTTCTTCAACCCCTGCAACTTTTGTAGCACCAAAGTCAATGAGTTTAATAACGCCATCTTTATCTATCATGATGTTTTCAGGTCTTAAATCTTGGTGGAGCATTTCTTGACGATGAAAGGCGAATAAGCCTTTTGCAATTTGTTCAACGATGCCACGAACTGTTTCTAATTCTGGTTTGGGATTGTCAATCATCCATTGTCTTAATGTCTTTCCTTCAATAAACTCGGTGACTAAATATAGATAATTACGTGGTTTATTTTGTAAGCAGGGTTTTAAAACATGGTCGCTTTTTATACGCTTAGCAACCCATTCTTCCATTAAAAACCGTTCAAGATAATCTGGATTATCTTGCAAATCTATTGACGGCGTTTTAATTACAAATTTTTGACCATCGTTGCTATTCTCTTCTTCAGCAAGGTAAACATGACTACGACTACTAGCATGGAGCACTCTAATAATTTTGTAACCATCAAACACTTTTCTAGCTTCTAAAATAGGTGGAAAGGGTAGGTTTGTTAGTTCCTTATACAGCTCGCCAGAGCTTTGCTTAGGAAGGTTTTCCACTTTGATTATTTGCACGGTAAGATTATCATCGCTGGCTTGTTGGTAAGCTTTTTCAACTAGCGATTTGGCGGCAATATTTAATGCGTCGTTAGATTCTTCAATGGTGTTGATAATAAAATCTTCATCTACAAACTCATACACGCCATCGGTGGTAAATAGGAAAACATCATCTTTTTTAATTGCGAGTGCTTGATAGTCTATTTCAACTTGTGGATGAATGCCTAACCCACGGGCAAGATAGCTTTTTCCGGCTTCTAGCCAAACACGATGGTCTTCGGTTAATTGCTCTAATTTAGAGTCTCGTAAACGATAAATTCGGCTATCACCGATATGAAAAATATGTGCGGTGGTTGATTTAATCACCATTGCACTCAAGGTACAGACATAACCTTTATTTTTATCAAAACGAAAGTCGCTTTTTTGCGTTTGTGAAAATAACCAAGAATTTACTGACTGTAAAACTTGTTCTGCTGATTTTTTAACCGACCAGGCTTCTGAAGTACAAAAGTAGTCTTCTAAAAAATTACGAACCGCTGTTTCGCTAGCAATTTGGCTAACTTGACTGCTGCTAATTCCATCGGCTAGCACAATGGCAACGCCTTTAGAGGTAAGAAGGTGGTCTTTAGGGATAGAAACGCCATGAAAATCTTGATTAGTTTCTTTTCGTCCCTTACTGGAATACTCGCCGATACTAATCTTTAGGTTTTTCATTTTAACTCCGTTGCCAAAACCGCGGTTAGCTCTGGAATACAGCTACCACAATTAGTACCTGCTTTTAATGCTTTACCAATCATTTCTACACTTGTTAATTTATTTTTATGAATACAATCAACAATCGTATTAATCCCAATGCCAAAGCAGGAACAAATCATTTTACCTTCATCTTTCGCACCTGACAACTGTCCTGCTAAAAGGCTTAACCGTGTTTTAGAGTCTAACGCTGTTTCAGAAAACACGGAACCTAGCCAACTGCGAGCAGGCAATTCTGTGCTAGGGGCAATAAATGCAACTGATTGTAAGCGATTGTTTGTAATCCTAGCACTACGATAACGCTGCCCTTTTTCGTCGATGTATTGAACTTTATCTGCCGATAATCCCAAAATAGTATCCAACCAATTAATCATATTATCGGGTCTAGTAGAGCCAGCAATTTCATAGCGATAGAATTGTTTCCCTTTTATTTTTACCCAATATTCAATTTCTTTGGTTGCAATGGGTTCTCTACTTAAAATAAATCCGTGCCATTTTGCTTGAAACGGTGCTATCTTAACGGGTGAATGTTTTGATTCTGGTTGACCAGAAAGCGGATCGCCTACTGGTTGCACCAATACATCGATTCGTCCATGACTGGCATATTGTGCGGTCCAATGAATCGGTACGAACACACTGCCTTGAGGCGTGGTATCGGTTATTTCAACTCTAGCAATAACAATCTTATCATCTCCTAAAGGACTGGTAAGCTTTGCTAATTCGCCATCAGTAAGCTGATATTTTTTAGCATCTTTTGGGTGAATGCTCACATAAGCTTCATCTTTATGTGCCATTAATTTTGCGGTTTTAGCGGTACGGGTCATGGTATGCCACTGGTCTCTTACACGTCCGGTATTCAAAATTAAGGGGTATTTTTGAGTGGTTGGGTGGGTCGGGGGGCGTGGTGTAATCGCAATAAAATTGGCTTTTCCGCTGGCAGTAAAAAACTTGCCATCGGTAAACATTCGCTTGGTACCCCTTTGGGTATATCCCCTGGCATTTATGCTATGTGAGCAGGGGGCAGTTTTTAAGGTTAAAGGCCATTGAAAGGGCTTTAATTTGGCATATTCACTATTAGTGATATCTTTTAGTAATGCAATATCAAAATCTCGCTTACCATTGTTTTCAAACCCAGATAAGGCGGCATGCTCTCTAAAAATTTCTGCAGGGTTTTCATAACTAAATTGTTTTGCAAAACCCATTTTCTTTGCCATTTCACAAAGAATCCACCAATCGGCTTTGGCATTTTTAGGTCCGTCCATAAATTTTCGTTGCCGTGAAACGGTTCGATCTGAATTGGTAACAGAACCATCCGTTTCACCCCAAGTCAAGGCAGGTAAAATCACATCGGCAACATCAGTAGTATCGGTGCTTTGCATGCAGTCTGACACCACGACCATTTCGCAATCTATTAACGCCTGTTTGACGGCATCGGCATCAGGCATAGATACAACGGGATTGGTGTTCATAATCCAAATTGCTTTAATCTTTCCATTGCCGACCGCTTCAAACATATCAATGGCTTTTAAGCCGTTTTCGGTTGCCATATTGGTTGCTTGCCAAAACCGTGAAACTAAGTCTATATTTTCAGGTTTGCTAAAATCCATGTGTGCGGCAAGTTGATTTGCTAAACCACCGACTTCTCTCCCGCCCATTGCGTTCGGTTGTCCTGTAATCGAAAAAGGCCCCGTGCCTTCTTTACCCACTCGCCCCGTTGCTAAATGGCAATTAATGATTGCATTCGATTTATCAACGCCTGAAGAAGATTGATTGATGCCTTGCGAATAAAGCGTGACCATTTTAGAGTGGTCAACTGCCCAATCAAATACTTGTTTTAAATCGTCTGGGCTAACATTGCACTGCTTTGCAACCTGTTGCCAATCGCCCTGTTCTTCAGTTGCTTTTTTTAACGATTCTGCAAAGCCTTCAGTATAATTTTCGATATAGTTTTTATCTAAAGCGGTTGAGTTTGCTAAATACGATAGTAAGCCATTAAATAAAACTGCATCGGTACCAGGTTTTAAGGCTAAATGTACATCTGCAATATCACAAGTTGCGGTTTTTCTAGGGTCAATAACTACAATTTTAAGCTCTGGACGACGGCGTTTTTCTGCCACCATTCGCTGATAAACAATCGGGTGTGCCCAAGCGGTATTTGAACCGACAATTAAAATTAAATCAGCGAGTTCTAAATCTTCATAGCTACAAGGTACGGTGTCCGAACCAAATGCTCGTTTATAGCCTACCACCGCAGATGCCATACACAGACGGGAATTGGTATCAATGTTGGCAGTGCCCATAAAACCTTTTATTAACTTATTGGCGATATAATAATCTTCAGTCAAGAACTGACCTGATACATAAAAGGCAACCGCATCACTACCGTGCTCTTCAATTACTTGGCTGAATTTATCAGCAACCGTTTGTAAAGCACTATCCCAACTAACCACTTTCCCATCAACTTGCGGCTCAAGCATGCGACCATCAAAATCAACAGTTTCCCCTGCAGACGAACCTTTAACACACAAACGTCCAAAGTTAGCAGGATGGGTTTTTGAACCAATTACTTTCACTTCAAAAGTTTTTTGGCGGTTTTTAGATTCTCTCGTCGCACCCTGCGAAATTTCCATACCACAGCCAACACCGCAGTAAGGGCAGGTTGTATTGATTATTTTCTCTTCAGATAACAAATTAGCCTGCCTTTTTTGAGGCTTCAAAACCATCACCAAAAAGTAGCGTATCTCGGTAAGCTGATACATCCGTTTGTGAAACAATTTTGTCAAAAATCCAATTAGATCCTGTTACATCACCAAACATCACCCCTCCCCGGATTTTGTTATCTTTTAAAACTATTTTGCGGTAAATATTACTTGGTAAATCTTCATATACAAGTGATTCTGAATCCTCTGAATCATGAAAATCTCCTGCTGAAAATAAACTAATGCCTGTTACTTTTAACTTGGTTGAAGTAAAACTCCCTTCATACGATGCTTTATTGCCCGTCAGAACTTCCGCTAGCACTTGAGCCTGTTCATATAGTGGAGCCACTAAGCCATAAGTTTGCCCTCTATGTTCAGCACACTCGCCTAATGCATAAATATTATCAACGGATGTTTCAAGTTGGTCATTTACAACAATACCACGATTAATTTCTAAGGGTATTTTACTGGCTATTTTAGTATTGGTACGAATTCCGACGGTCATAACCACTAATTCCGTATCGATTACTGTACCATCTTTAAATTTAAGCCCCGTAACATCGTCTTCCCCTAATATTTCAGCCGTAAAAGCCGACATCATAAAATGCATTCCGCCTGCTTCTAAACTGTCTTTCAACAATCCGCCTGATACTTCATCCATTTGGACTTCCATCAATACAGAACCTGCATGAATAACCGTAACCTCCATGCCACGCTTCATCAAACCGTTTGCGGCTTCTAAGCCAAGTAAACCGCCACCAATTACCACGGCTTTTTTTTTGTTCTTAGCTGTTTCAATCATACAATCGACATCCGCGATATCACGAAAAGCAACCACACTAGGTAATTGATGACCTGGAATCGGCAAAATAAACGGCGTAGAACCCGTTGCAATCACCAGTTTGTCATAAGTAAACTTTTCGTTTAAATGGCTGGTAACTGTTTGATTTTCTTTGTCGATATCGACTATTTCAGTATTCGCTGAAAACTGAATACCTTGCTTGTCAAACCAATCTTGTTCATGGGTCATAATGTCGGCAAGTTTTTTTTCACCTGCTAATACTGGCGACAGCATAATCCGGTTGTAGCCACCATTAGGTTCTTTATTAAAAACATGTATTTCATATTGATTAGCTGCTGTTTTTAACAGATTATCTAAAAACCGTACTCCCACCATCCCTGAGCCGATTAAGATTAATTTTTGTTTCATTATTTACCTTCCTCCCAAATAATGCCTGCATACTTATAGCAACCTTAATGCCAATAAAAAATACTACTTTAAATCATATAGTTAATGACATAGCGTTATTAAAACAATGAAGAGAATGTTACTTTTTCTCTAAGTAGCACCATAAAGAGACATTAAGTTCTTTTTTAGAACCAAGCTGTAATGACGTGGGGTAAGGCAGTGTCTTTTTTTTCTTAAAATAAAGTTAACATATTGAAATAAAAACACTTATATAAATTGGCTTGCAAAATGCTTTTATATGTTTTTTTAATTACCCAAATCACTGTTTAGAAATTGGCTTTGGGTAGCATGCTGAGGAGCCATGTAATGCCCAACAACCCTTCTAAATTTAATTTACTTTCTTTTAGTGGAAATTCACGCATTCTCCATTTAACGTGGATTGCGTTCTTTATGTCTTTTGTGGTCTGGCTCGGTCTTGGACCGATGATGCCTTTTATTCAAGAAGCACTAAATTTATCAAATCAACAAGCAAAAGTATTGTTAATTTTAAACGTTGCCATGACTATTCCCGCACGTATTATCGTCGGTATATTGGTTGATAAGTATGGGCCTAGAATTATGTACGCCAGTATTTTGCTACTCGGTGGTGCTGTCAGTATAGCGTTTGCTTGGGCTGAAAGTTATGAAGAATTGGCTTTACTAAGGTTCTTATCTGGATTTGTCGGAGCGGGATTTGTCGTTGGCATTCGCATGATATCAGAATGGTTTCCTGCCAAACAGACAGGTATTGCTCAAGGCATTTATGGTGGCTGGGGTAATTTTGGTTCCGCAGGTGCGGCGCTTACTTTGCCATTTATCGCTGTTTATATGGGCGGTGATGACGGTTGGCGTTATGCGATTACCTTTGCAAGTATTGCCGCAATGGTATACGGCGTAATTTATTTTTTCAGTGTTACCGACACCCCAAAAGGCTCTACCTACTTTAAGCCGAAAAAATCAGGGGCGATGGAGGTGACCTCAAAAGGTGATTTAATTCTTTATATCATCATGAATATTCCTCTTTTTATCGCACTAGCGGTATTAACTTGGAAGTTATCTTCCGAAAATATGGCATTAATTACAACCGCAACCGCTTTTGCTGTTTATATCGTGTTAGCGGCAACTTACTTGCTACAAGTGTGGAAAATATGGCAAGTAAATTCACACATCTTAAAAGAGCCAGTCCCTAAACTACATCGTTATAAATTTAAACAGGTTGCCATTTTAGACATGGCTTACTTAATAACATTTGGAACCGAGTTAGCGGTCGTTTCTATTCTTGCCATGTTTTATATTGAGTTGTTTGAACTGCCAAAAATAACCGCGGCACTGCTCGCAGGAGTTTACCCTTTTCTTAACTTAGTTGCACGACCTAGCGGAGGATATATCAGCGATAAATTTGGTAGACGAAAAACGTTAATCATACTATTTTCAGGGATAACGGCAAGCTTCTTACTTCTAGGAACAGTAGATAAGTCTTGGGCGCTTGAATTAGTCGTTGGTGTAACGATTCTTGCTGGGCTATTTTCTCAAGCTGGGTCTGGTGCTGTTTTTGCAATGATTCCACTTATTAAACGTCGTATGACAGGGCAAATTGCGGGCATGGCAGGTGCTTACGGAAACGTGGGTGCGGTAATGTTTTTAACCGTGAACAGTTTGGTCGATTATGACATGTTCTTTACGATTATTGGTATAGTATCAGCCTTTGTCTTTATCATGATTATTCTATTTTTAGAAGAGCCAAAAGGGCAAATGACCGAAGTGCTAGAAGATGGAACTGTACAAATGATTGATGTTAAATAAGCGGTAAATTATATGGCTACACAACTTAAAGTTTCCATTGGTGGCTATTCTTCGGCAGGCATTAAACCTGAAAACCAAGATGCCATAAATTACAGCATTCCTAAAGACCTTAGCATAGGAACAAAGGGAATTATTGCGGTGTTAGCGGATGGCGTAAGTAGCAGTGAGGAAGCTAAACAAGCTAGCAATACTGCTGTTAGTAGTTTTATTGAAGACTATCTCTCGACCCCTGATACTTGGAGTACCAAAAAATCCTGTCAGCAGGTAATTAGTGCCATTAATAGTTGGCTCTATAAGCAAGGCTCATTTCTTGAAAATGAATTAAGGGGTTGGGTAACCACATTTGACGCCATCATCTTCAAATCAACTTCTATTCATATTGTTCACATCGGAGATTCACGCGTGTACCGTTTACGCGACGGTGAACTCACCCAGATGACCAAAGACCATATTGCATGGATAAATAAAGATACTCGCTACCTAAGCCGTGCTTTAGGCATCGACTCATCTTTGCAGATAGATTATAAAACTGACGAACTTCAAAAAAATGATATTTACCTGCAAACTTCAGACGGTGTACATGATTTTTTAAAAGAAAAAGAGCTGGTTCAAATACTGTCTATGCCACATGCTACTAAAGAGATTGCTAAACGGCTTGTTGAAAAGGCAATATCCAATCAATCTGATGACAATCTTAGTGCGCAAGTCATTTTAATTCGCGAACTACCCAATGCGACAAAGCAAGAAGTTTACGATAAATTATCAGAACTGCCACTTCCACCTGAGCTAGAGCCCGGCATGAAATTAGATGGCTTTGAAATTTTACAAGAAGTCTGTCTTTCCCCACGTAGTCAAATTTATCTTGCTCGAGACATAGCAACAAACCAAGAACTAATATTAAAAACCCCCTCTGTTAATTTTAGCGATGACCCTTGGCATTTAGACGGGTTTATTCGCGAAGAATGGATTGGGCAACGTCTAAAACATCCAGGGTTAATGAAAACTTACCAGTTCAATCGAGTCAAAAAATTTTTATACTTTACCACTGAATATATTAAAGGCTTTACATTACGGCAATGGATGCAACAAAATCCAACCCCTAATGTCAATGAGGTCATTAACTATATTGAGCAGATTTCCAGTGCCTTACGTGCGATGCATCGCCAAGATGTTATCCATCAAGATTTAAAGCCTGAAAACATTATGATTGATGAAAAAAACCGCATTAAAATTATTGATTTTGGTGCGGTGCATGCGGCAGGACTGGCAGAGTTAGCTAGCGTATTACAACGCCAACAGCCTGAGGGTACACTAAACTACACTGCCCCAGAATATTTAATGGGTGAAAAAGGCTCTAAACGCTCTGATATTTTCTCACTTAGCGTTATTGCCTATGAGCTACTGACAGGGAAACTTCCCTACAAAGAGAAAAAAACCAATAAATTTCAGCTTAATAATTACCAGCATATGCAATATATTTCAGTCAAAAAATACCGCGAAGACCTACCTGGCTGGATAGATATTGCACTCAAAAAAGGTTGCATGCCAAATCCAGAAAAGCGTTACGCCTTGTTGTCTGAATTAACCCATAATTTAAAATCTCCAAAAGATAACCTACTTAACTACGACGAAGAACCGCTAATAACTCGTAATCCAATATTATTATGGCAATTAATTGCAGGTTTTTTCTTTTCGCTGTTTATTATTGCAATTTATCTATGTTAAGCGTTTCCTTAAATAGCGAATAACAGAAATTAAAGCTATTTTTTTAATACAATCCCCCCCCCCTGGGCACTTTTTAGCAAAAATAAAAGGTTTTTAGTTAAAAAGTGCCCAGGGGGGTATTAAGGAAACGCTTAACATATAATAAGGAAACGCTTAATAACTAAGGTTAGAATTAGGCTGAGAAAAAAGTGTCGCTA
>CAZQYD010000007.1:0-18564 GCA_964597465.1 uncultured Piscirickettsiaceae bacterium
ATTGCGTCGAATTTTACGGAAGTTGTCGTGCATTTTAGCCAGTAAAAAATAATTAGCGGTTATTCAGCTTCTCCTTAAAACAAAACAAATACCCCCCCTGGGCACTTTTTAGTTAAAATATACTTTTTTAACTATTAAGATACCGACACATGAGCAATGCACAGCTAATCCTTATTGATAAACGCAACCAACCTATTAAAGAATATATTGTGGCTGTTGCCTCGTCGGATGGTTTGGGTATAAAAGGCATTACTGTTATTGCTTCTCCTGCGAAAGGAGAAAAGGCGTTGTTGAATGCAACCTTGCAAATTCCTGCGTTAGAAAAATTAGGCTTTGATGATAAGAAAATCGTCGATTCTATTTTAGATAACATGGTAGTAAACGGTAACACTATGACGGTTGCCGAGTTAATTATTAAAGCAAGTGAAGATGAAGCGGTGCAAAAAGCACTAACTAAATCGGTTAAAAAATTAAGAACCAAATTGTTTGAATTAATAGCCGAATTTACTTCTTCCGAAGTAATCAATTTAATTAAGGAACGCCGTAATGATGCTAACTTTAAGTTAAAAGAAGCAGATAAAGATACTAAAGGTAAGAAGATTGTTTGCATCGATATTGAGGCAACCGATATCTGTACTAAAGATACGGCGGATATTATTCAAGTATCTATTTGTGATTTAGATGGCAAAGAGCTGTATAGCCAACTGATTAATCCTGGCTACGATATTCCAGAAAACGAAAAACATAATATTTGTACCGAGATGGTACAAGATGCACCGCTACTTGCCGATGCGTGGAATGAATTTCATACCATTTTAAAAGAAGCTGATATCGTCCTAGCTTACAGCACCGAATCTGACTTTATGTATTTAGAAAAATCAGCAGAAAAGAAAATGCTAGATTTTGAACTGGACTATAACGCTTGGTTAGATATTGCCGTGCATGCCAAAGACCTAATTGGTGCACTTCGTTGGCAATCAGAAAAAATGTATTGGTTTTATAAAACACCTAAATTAACCGTGGCTTATGAAGAATTGTTAGGCAAACCTTTTCCTGGTGATGCACATGATGCTTTAGCGGATGCACAAGCCACCGCAGAACTATTTAAAGCGATGCTGGTGCTAGGACGAAAATCAACCGTTGTACTAAAGAAGCCTGCTCCAGTAAAAAATGAGATTTCAAATAATCCATTTGCCGCTGCCTTTGCTAATGCGAAAAGAAAAAAGTGAACTCTATATATGCCAACGTTTAAAGACTTAGAGTCTGCCAAACAAGGTCAAGACTTTGATTGGCAAGATTTTCAAGCACAGGTAAAGTACGATAGCAACGGTCTTATCCCAGCTATCGCTCAACAGTATGACAGTAAAGAAGTGCTGATGATGGCATGGATGAACGAAAAATCTTTGTTAGAAACATTAGCAACGGGGCGAGTTTGCTACTGGTCTCGTTCTCGACAAAACTATTGGCGAAAAGGCGAGGAATCTGGACAAATTCAAATGCTAAAAAGTTTAGCGTTTGACTGCGACGGCGACACAATCCTAATCCAAGTTGACCAAACAGGTTCTGCTTGTCACACTGGTAGAAAAAGTTGTTTCTACGCTAAAATTAGTGGCGAAAAGCTAGCCATCACCACCAACCCTATTATTGACCCAGCTGAACTATATAAATAGACCTTTGCATAAATGGATGCACAAATACAAATTCTTATCATTATAAATCGTGTTTTATAGTAAAATATAGAGACTCTTAAAACACACGCAAGTATTTGAAATTAAATATGATTAACTATTCATTCAATTTTTCTGAGAACTGGAAACTCGTTTCTAGAATTGTTGCCGCCTTATTTGGTGGGTTTTTGCTAACTATAACCAGTTCAATGTTACTTTCTCAACTATTCGACATGTTTGGTATGGATAGAATTAATGCCAGCCTTACCGCAATGTTACTGAGTTTTGCGATTTATACTGCCATTGTGATTTGGTTTTTTGCGATTGCTTCTGTTAAAAAAGTTTGGAAGAATCTTTTGTGGGGTTTGATGATAACAGGCAGTTTAGTTTGGTTAATTAGATTCTGGAGCTTATCATGAAGGGTGCTTTTCGCCGCTCAATGGGCTGGTTACACACGTGGACTGGACTGGCTTTGGGTTGGTTGTTATTTTTTATTTTTGTAACGGGTACGGTAGGTTATTTTGACACTGAAGTAGATCGTTGGATGCAACCAGAATTACCGATGACTGCACAAAACGTTCCGCAAGAAAAGCTCGTCAACATGGCATTAAATCACTTAGAAGAGCAGGCTTCTTGGTCTAGTCTTTGGCAAATTACCTTGCCTAGCGGTCGCAATGACATGCTTAAAATTGGTTGGAAAAAAGAAACGTCTATGGCATCTCGTCGCCATGGTGGTAGCATGCAACGAGAATTTATCAATCATGAAACTAACCAAATAGCTGAAACAAGAGATACCGCAGGTGGTCAAGCCTTGTATCGCTTTCATTACCGTTTACACTATATGCCCTCTATTGTCGCATTTTGGATCGTTGGCTTAGCGACGATGTTCATGTTGCTAGCGCTTGTAACGGGCATTATTATCCATATTCGAATTTTTAAAGATTTTTTTACCTTTCGTCCTAAGCAGGGTGCCAAATCTTGGCTGGATGCTCATAGTGTTGTCAGTGTTGTTGCCCTACCTTTCCACTTAATGATTACTTATAGTGGTTTAGTGTTTTTTGTATTTACCTATATGTCGATAGTGGTGATTGCTAATTATGAAGAGCATGAAATAAAAAACCTTCGTGGTGAAGCGTTTCCAAGGCATGTACCTATTAAACCTGCTGATATTGAAGCCCCTTTGACCAGTTTAATGCCATTGATAGCAGAAGCAAAAACGCAGCTTAATAATGATGAGATTTACAGCATCACCATTACCAATCCTAATGATAAAAATGCCGTGGTATCCGTTCGTCGTCAGCATACTACGCTGTTTGGCAAAGATGATATTGATGAAGTTCAGTTTGATGGTGTAACAGGTTCAAAACTAGCCATTCAGCCCTTAAACAAACCTGAGTCCGCTCATGCAAGAAGTGTCTTTTTAGGGTTACATGAAGGACATTTTGCTGGCACGGTGATGCGTTGGTTTTATTTTATTGCTGGAATACTAGGCTCGATGATGATTGCAACTGGCATGTTACTTTGGGTTGAAAAACGACGTTTTAAATATGAAAATAAACAAGCACCAACTAAAGGTTATCTACTAGTTCATCGCTTAAATGCAGGAACTATCGTTGGTTTGCCAATGGCAATTGCAGTCTATTTTCTTGCTAATCGGCTACTGCCCGTTGAATTATTAGCACGCGGCAGCTGGGAAATAAATGCCCTATTTACCAGTCTTGGGTTATTTATTATTTACCCGTTTTTACGACCGCTTAAAAAGTTTTGGGTTGAAATGCTCATTGGAGCGGCGGTACTCTTTTTTACTATTCCGATTATTAATGGCTTAACAACTGACAAGCATCTTATTGCTAGTGCTCTTGCACAAGACTGGACATTGTTTAGCTTTGATCTCTTGATGTTATTAATTGCAGGAAAATTTGTTTTTGCTGCGATACGCGTACACAAGAAGCAGAAACAACCAGATAACAAAAAACCGAAAAAGGTGTCTAGAAAAAGACCTACTAGCCGAACTAAAAATAAACCGTCGCTGGGCAATGCCATTGCAACAAGAGCGGCAACAGAGCCGCCTTAGCGGGAAATCATTATGGATATAATATTTCTATCTTGCTTAACATTCAGTGCATTGGTTGTTTTGTCATTATCGATGACAAAACATCATGCAGAAATTCGTCATAAAAAACTAGAAAGACACCTCGCACAACCTATTCGTCGTACTGGGTGGGCTTTAATAAGCTTGTCAATTATAATCGCAATTTATGTATTAGGTTTCGGGGTAGGTTTAGCTATTTTCTTTAACGCACTTGCGGTGGTTGCTTTTATCCACGTTTGGTTGCTTAGCTATGCACCAAAATATCTTATTCCATTGGCGATTATTATGCCGATTGTAAGTGGTATTAGTTGGATGGCGAATTAACGGCTAACACCTCTCTAACAAGCATGGTAGCATAGCTTCCGGCGGATAATGCAAAGGTCAACTTTAAAGTTTCATTATCTTGCCATGACCAGTTTAAATTTTGTGGAATAACTCTTAAAGCACGCCTTTCTTGTTTCATACCAACCGTTTCAAGCCCTTTTTTCCATACAGGATGTTGATTGATTATTTGCTCTTCTAAACGCAAAACATCGCCCCGTGTTGCTAGATTACCCTTGCCAACTAAGGCTCCTGTTGGGTGGATATCTTTTTCATCAACCCTGTCCGCTAAACCTTCTGTTGCATCATCTACAAACCATTTTTGTGAACCTTCAAGCTGAAAAGCGTCGCCTTGGTGATAGGTGTTCCAGCTTTTTTCATCGATTCGAGCACTGAGAATTTCGTTAAATATCCACGAACGAGCGGCAGAAAGATACATGGTTTTTTGATGGCGTTTTGGGCGAATTTGTTTATTAAAAAACGCTGTTGCCTTGGTTAAGTTTTCAAAGTCATTGCCAAAACGTTGCTCACCAAAATAATTCGGAAAACCTTGCTGTTGGATTTGATTTAAGTTCTTTTCGATTTGTTGCTTATCACCCTTAAAGTTTTTCAGCGTTAAGGTAAACTGATTCCCCGATAAACCGCCAGTTTGTAGTTTTTTACTATGCCTAACTGCCCGTAAAACGGTAACGCCTAAAATGTCTATTTGTGAAAAATCTGGAAGTTGTTTAGGGTTGTCTTTTGTTGGCAGGTGAATACTAATCCATTGATAGGTTTCTGCTTGCTTGTCTTTTTTACCTGCTATACCGATTTCTCGGTTGGTTACGCCACAAAATTTGGCAAGCTGTTTGCCGACCCATTCACTATTTTGATTGATTTTTTTCACCCAGCACCAAACATGTTCGCCTTCACCAGCTAAGGGAAAAGCGATTTGTTCTTCAACAATGAAGTCTTGTGGGGTTTGTTTTAAAACAGCAGTAGCACTAGGCTTAACTTGCGAAGCATACGAAAAGTTAAAGATTTTTATATAATCTCTCAGTAATGGGGCGTTCTTTACCTTCTGGTTTTTCATCGAAAATTTTGATGAGTAGCTGATTAATATTGCCAGAATACATGTAGTCTTTAATCATATCTCGTGCACCAATTAGTGAATCACGATTAATATAATTATAAAGATTACGAGTTTGGCATTTATTATTCGGGTCAGAAGCTAAAGGTTTTAAAGTGCCCCCTCCTATTAATTTATAGGACTGATGAGTTACAATAATAAGCTGATGATAGTAATCGCTGGTAATCGGTTTCGTAAAACAGATTTCAATCATTCTATCAAAATTTCCTGCGCCCTTATCTTGGTCAACAAGACTAACCGTAGTCAGTTCAACGGGTTCTTTTTCACAAGCCGCTAAGCCCGCCACCAAAACCACCATCAAAGCTAATTTAATCAATCTCATGTTTATCACCTTTAAAATTACATTATGAAGGTTGCTGAATCCCTGATATTTGCCAATTTCCTTCTCCTGCTTCCAAACGACGAATATGCCAAATTTCATTAAAGGCATGTGCATCAGCAGCTTTTTCTTCTGCGATATAGCCAGTAAATCGAACGCTTACCACCAAATAACCTTCGTCCGTTACCGCATCAACTATTTCTACACGAAGTTCTTCCACCTCGGTATGATTATCTCCCGCTTGCATACCTGCCATTTCTGTTGAAAGTGCAGAAAACAATTCTGGTGAACAGTAGCTTTCTAACTCTGTTAAATCCGCGGCATCCCAGGCGGCTTGCACCGAGACAAAGTGCGACTTAGCATTTTCTACAAATCCTGCTTCATCAAACCACGTAGGTAAAGCCGTTACTGGCTGTGCGTTCTCAGAAACCGCTGAGCCAATAATAGAGCCAGAAGCTGAATAATCGTTCGTTTGAGTCGGTGCACGTTCTCTTGTTTGATAGGTTTGTTGCTCTTGCTCTTGATGAGCTTCTTGTGACTCTTGATGCCCTGCATACTGTTGTTGATTGTATTGTTTCTTTTTACGAGTGAACAATTTAAACAACAAAAATGCCGCTAAACCAAACAATAAAATATCAAACATTTGAATGCCATCAAAGCCATCCCCAAAAATCATTGCCGCTAACAAACCACCCGCTGCCAAACCTGCTAAAGGCCCTAACCATTTAGAGGTTCCACTTTTTGCTCCAGCTCCAGCCACTGTTGCTCCTGCCGCTGGAGTGGCTTTAGCGGGTGCTTTTTTAGAAAAGCTTTTAGGTGGCATTTTTTTAGAATAACCAAAACTTTTTCCGCCACCAAATCTTTTTGCCTCTGCCGCTTGTGCAAACATTGAAAAACTGGTGAACATCACTAACATTACTAAAAACTTTTTCATTTAATCATCTCTTAACATTGAATTTAATTAGATTTTAACACATCTTGAAATAGTATAGTCTTTACCTTGCTTCACTTTTTTATAGTTACCAAAAACATCCATAAAATTACGCTTCATGTATTGACGTAATCCATTAATCGTTACCACCACAAATTGTCCGTTGGGTTCTAGGTGCTGGTGAACATCATGCAATAAAATTGATAACATTTCCTTGCCGACTTTGGCTGGAATATTGGAGACAATGGTGGAAAACTTCATGCCTTTTGGCACCGCACTTAACCCGTTTGAAAGATAGGCTTTGGCATTGGCAAGATTATTTTGCTGGGCATTTTTATTGGCATAATCAACCGCAACAAAGTCTTTATCGACCATGTGGACTTCACCTTGTTTGGCAATACTAGCGATGCATAGTCCAATTGGACCATAGCCGCAACCGATATCTAGCACAACGTCATCTTCTTTAATTTCGAGATATTTTAAAAACAACCGCGTTCCGTTATCAATTTCTCGCGGGGAAAAAACGCCCCAAGTAGTGTTAAACTTTAAAGACTGCTCCTTTAAAACAGTCTCAAATTGAATGTCTTTTTTTAGTGCATCAATTGAACTCATAGCTGTTAAAATACCTTTTTTTATTTCCTGTATTCTACTCCATGCACTCTTTAAATGAACGACAATTACAAGCTGTCTTGCATACCGAAACACCTACTTTGGTTTTGGCAGGCGCGGGTTCGGGTAAAACCCGAGTAATTACCGAAAAAATTGCCCATTTAATTCGCAAACATCAAATTCCAGCTTATCATATTTATGCTCTAACCTTTACCAATAAATCAGCAAAGGAAATGAAGGAGCGGGTAACGAAACTCTTAAAAAATGATAACTGCCAAGGCATCAATGTTTCAACCTTTCATAATCTAGGTTTGAACATTATTCGGCAAGAATATAAAACACTAGACTACAAACCTAACTTTACGATAATGGATGCCTCTGATACCCGTCAAATCATGAAGGATTTGTTGAAGAAAAAAAACTTGGATGAAGAGGTGCTTGATAACGCCCAGTGGGATATCTCAAACTGGAAAAATGCGATGTTGACGCCTGAGCAAGCATTGGAACAAGCTGAAGATGCACTTGAACAAGCCCGTGCGGTGATGTTTGATTTATATCAAAAACAACTGAAAGCCTATAATGCAATCGACTTCGATGATTTGATTGCCCTACCAGTGAAGCTGTTTAAAGAAAACCCTGAAATATTACAAAAATGGCAGAATAAAGTCCGCTACCTATTGGTTGATGAGTACCAAGATACCAATGCCTCACAGTATGAGATGGTTAAACAATTAGTCGGCATTCAAGCTAGGTTTACGGTGGTAGGTGATGATGACCAATCCATTTACGCTTGGCGTGGTGCACAGCCAGAAAACTTGAACTTACTGAAAGAAGACTTTCCGCATTTAGAAATCATTAAACTCGAACAAAACTATCGTTCTTCGAATCGAATTCTACAAACCGCTAATCAGCTAATTTCAAACAACCCACACGTCTTTGAAAAAAAACTTTGGTCAGAAATGGGTATGGGCGAGATGATTCGCGTACTGGCTTGTAATGATGAAAACCACGAAGCAGAACGGGTAATATCTGAAATTATCGTACATAAATTTAAACATCGTACCCAATTTAAAGACTACGCCATTTTATACCGCGGTAATTTTCAAGCCCGTTTATTTGAACGAGCATTACGCGAACAAAACCTACCTTATAAAGTTTCGGGTGGGCAGTCATTTTTTGATAAAGCAGAAATCAAAGATGTGATGTCGTATCTAAAATTAATCGTCAACCCTGATGACGATGCCGCCTTTTTAAGAATCGTGAACACGCCACGCCGAGAAATTGGTGCAACCACCCTCACCAAGCTCGCTGGTTACGCTGGTAAACGAAACGTTAGTTTATTTGATGCTGCACAAGAGATGGGATTAAGCACTGCTTTGGACGGCAAGGGTTTGGCACGAGTCGAGTTTTTCGGAAAAATGATTCTCGACTGGGCAAAACAGGCAGAAGAACTAACCGGCCCAGAGGTCACTTCTTTTTTAAGACAACTCATTGAAAAAATAGAATACGACAATTGGCTTCACGAAACTTCAGCAACGCCAAGGCAAGCAGAAAAACGTATTGAACAAGTGCGTGATTTATTACTTTGGATTGAACGCATTATCGACAAGGCAAAAAATGAAGATGGCGAATATTTACGCCTAGACAAGATTGTGTCCTACATGACTTTAATGGATATGATGGAAAAAAACGAGGCGGAAACCGAACCAAATCAAATTAGCTTAATGACACTTCACGCCTCAAAAGGACTAGAGTTTCCACATGTATTTTTGATTGGCATGGAGGAAGAACTACTACCGCACGCTCAAAATTTAGAATCCCCTGGGTTAGAAGAAGAGCGTCGCCTTGCTTATGTCGGTATTACCCGTGCCGAAAAAAGCTTAACCATGACCTATGCAAAAAAACGCAAAAAATTCGGTGAAAAAATCAGTTGTAAACCCAGCCGTTTTTTAGAAGAACTGCCAATAGAACTTTTACAATGGGACGGCAACCCCAATATAATCATGACCGATGAAGAAAAAAAAGAAAGTGGCAACGCAACACTTAATGGTTTAAAAGCACTATTTAACAATTAAATTAGTTTTATTTATACCCCCCCCTGGGCACTTTTTATTCAAAAACCGCCTTAAACACACCTTTTAGAGTTGTATCATCGTACAATCTATATTAGAATGATAAAATAATTAAGTACCCTAACCATTAAAATGAAACACCTAACGATTACATAAGCGGAAATAAAATAATGAAATCCTTAATAATAACTTTACTATGTTTAACCTCAATGGCTAGCGTTGCTACCGAAAGAGATACTATTACACATGCAATACACACGATTACAACACAAGACCCTAATGATCAAGTTTTTGACAAAGAACCCTACCGAGACATTGACCAAGATGGCGTCATAGATAAATATGATTTTTGCCAAAACTCAGAAAAGGGTTACAAGGTAGATAAAAATGGTTGTGAGCCTGACACAGATAAAGACGGTGTTTATGACCGCACAGACCAATGCCCAGCAACACCGTTAGGGGCAAAAGTTAACTTCCTTGGTTGTGAAGGAGATGAAGATTTAGACGGCGTGCTTGATAGCCAAGACCAATGCCCAAGAACTTCCATTGGAGCCGTAGTAAACGCAAAGGGATGCAGTGCTAATACCAATAATGATAATGATAATGACGGAGTTTTAAACCTAGCTGACCAATGTCCTGCAACGCCTATTGGTAAAAAAGTTAATCGTTTTGGTTGCCAACCAAAAGCATTCGTCATTACGCACATCATTTTCAACACAGGTTCGTATGAAATACGTGCCGATCAAAGACCAATTCTTGACAAGGATATTAGCCAGCTACAAGATGCCGATTTTGACCAGTTTATTGTTATTACGGGTCATACCGATAGCGTTGGTACATCAGCAAGAAATGAACAACTTTCCTGGAACAGAGCTCAGTCAGTCAAAAATTATTTTGTTATGAACATGAACTATGATGCGAGTAAGATACTTGTTTTAGGTGAAGGGGAATACTCTCCTTCTGCCTCCAACTCAACAAAAGAAGGGCGCCAACAAAATAGACGAATTGAGTTTTCAATAATAGACAAGGATAAAGTTCCCGCAAGAGCAGAGCTTCAAATCCCCGTCGAAATGAAAGGCTACACGCGCTACCCAAATAGATAACGCCGTCTCCTTATAGTTCATGCCTAACTACGTCAAGCTCATATTCCTTGTGCTATTCAGCCTCGTGAGTTTGACTTGGGCAACGCCCCAAAAAGCACCTCAAGTTGTTAGTCTTGCGGAAATTGCAGAAGTTAAAGCAAAAAAAGGATTTCTAGCTGCACGGCGTCTGGAGGCTTGGCAGGAACTTGTCAACAAAGCATTTAAAAAGCCCGAACGGTTAAAGCTTATTTTAGTAAACGATTTTTTTAATCGTGCCAAATTTGTCAGCGACATCAAAAACTGGCAAAAAAAAGACTACTGGGCAACCCCAAAAGAATTATTAATCAAAGATGCCGGTGATTGTGAAGACTATGTTATTGCAAAATTTATTACTCTAAAAGCTGTTGGCGTTGACAAGGACAAAATTTATCTTTCATACGTCAAAGCGGTTCGTCTGCAGCAATCGCACATGGTCTTAACCTATTTCAAAAAACCAGGAAAAATTCCGTTGGTACTAGATAACTTAAACAAACGAATCCTTAAGGCAACAAAACGAAAGGATTTAATCCCAATATACAGTTTTAATGGTGATGGCTTATGGCTTGCTAAGCAACGTGGGAAGGGCAAAAAAATCACTGGTAACGTTCAAGAAATTGAAAAATGGCAAAACTTGCAACAAAAACTATCAAGAGGAAATTAGATATGAGTTTAAATAAACAGATGATAATATTCGTAGTATCCATTTTATTGCTGATTCTAATCGGTACTTTTGGTTTAAATTTTTACCAAACAAAATCCTACTTAGAAAATCAACTTGAATCTCACGCTCAAGACACCGCTACTTCGCTTGGATTATCATTAAGTTCCGTTGCCGACCCAGAAGAATCGTCCAGTATGGAAACCATGGTTAATGCCGTATTCGATCGTGGTAGCTACGCCCATATTGCACTTATTAATACTGAAGGAAAGCCTATCTATTTTCGTGCCAATTCCGAAGAGATTGCTGGCGTTCCTGAATGGTTTATAAACATCGTCTCTATTCAAGCTCCATCAGCAGAATCACTTATCCAAACTGGCTGGATTCCCATCGGAAAATTAAGAATCAAAAGTAACCCTGAGCTTGCCTACGTGAAACTTTGGGAAAACACGATCGCCATTTCAATTTGGTTCTTAATTGCGACACTAATAACCATCATAATTGCCTATTTTGCAATTAAAATCATGCTTAGTCCTTTAAAAAAGATGGAGTTACAGGCTGAGGCTATTGTAAAAAAAGAATACCTTCTACAGGAAGACTTACCTAGCACAACTGAATTTAAGCGTGTTGTTTCTGCAATGAACACCATGGTTAGAAAAATGAAATCGGTTTTTGACCGTGATGCTAAAATGGCTGAAAAACTGCAAAAAATGGCCTATCAAGATAAGGTAACAGGGCTTTCAAACCGAACACATTTTGAGATGAATATTGCACCTATGCTAGACGAAAAACTAGATGCTTCTGCGGGAGTGATGAGTTTAATTAGAATCCATAATTTAAAAGATTTAAATGACAAGTATGGCTATTTAATTGGTGATGAATTTATTCAACTGCTAGCAAAAAACCTTAAAAAGGCAATTCCAACCCGTGAAGACCTTACTGCTAGACTAAATGGAACAGAACTAATTACAGTTGCTCCGACAACAAACTGTCAAGCATTTATTATCGCTATGAATACTTTATACAAAGATATAGGCAAAATACATCAGCAGCTTAATACTGATGAAAGCCTGCTTAAAATTAGCATTGGAATTATTGACTACCAGCCTAGCGAAAAGCGCCAAGAGCTACTAGCAAGACTCGATTATGCCATTGACAAAGCACAAGAGGCTAATTGCCCACACTATGAATCCATCCATAATAGTGAACATTCCGATGACGTTTGGATGCAAACGCTTGACAAAGCAATGAAAGAAAATCGTTTTCTATTATTCCAACAATCCGCTTATACTGATAATAACGCTCCGCACTCTAAGGAACTATTTATCCGCTTAAAAGATGCGGACGACAATATTCAATCCGCGGGTTACTTTATGCCTGCTGTACAGCATTTAAAAAGAGAAGGTGAAATTGATCAGTTAGTTATCGAAATGGCAATCAAATATTTAGCTACAATGCCAATTACGTCAAAAACAAGACTCGCTATTAATTTAACGACCTTTGAAGACAATACTTGCATGACAAGCATTGAAAAATATTTGCAATCTATTGACTCAAGCCAGTTGTCTTTTGAAACAACGGAAAAACTCATTATTCAAAATGAACAATCGGCCCAAAAGCTTATTACGCAGTTAAAATCACTTAAAATTAAATTTGGTATTGATAACTTTGGTAGCCACTTCTCAAACATGGCATACTTACAAACATTGCGCCCCGATTACATCAAGCTAGATGCCGGATTCAGTCAAACAATTGAATCTGATGAACAAACAACTTCCTACGTTTCTAGTTTAATTGACATGTGTGACAGCTTAGATATCGAAGTTATTGCCATGGCAGTAGAAACAAAACAACAACAACAGGCTTTTTCTAAACTTGGCGTAAAGTTTTACCAAGGCTACTTATTTAATGCACCAAAACAATTATAGAAAATACGTAGGGTAAATAAATTTTACCCTTGCAACCAACATAAAAAACACTGATAATAACATTTCATTAACAGGTAGTATCATTGTCTGATATAAGCGACGCAACAACTGAATCAAAGTTTTATGACCCTTTATTAGAATGTTTGGTCATTTACAGTAAACTGCAAGGAAAGCCATTTTCTAGCCAAGCGTTTATGTCGGGGCTACCTTTACAAGACGAAAAAAGGCTTACTCCTGAGCTTCTAATACGTGCCGCAGCAAGAGCAGGCATTAAAGCAACTGTTAAAAAAAGACCTCTAGAGTCCCTTTCTAACCTAGTGCTACCCTGCATTTTACCCTTGCAAGATAATCAAGCTTGTTTACTAGAAAAAATAGACGACGAAAACAATGCAACTATTATCCTAGCTGATGCTGGAGAGGGACGTAAAACTGTCTCTATTGAATCGCTTGAGGAACAACACCTTGGCTATGTTATTTACCTAAGTGAAGTCATCGACAACTCAAGCAAAAGAGAAAGTGTCATTGTCAAAAGTGATGGGCATTGGTTTTGGTCAACATTTTTAGACAATAAAGCTATTTATCGTGATGTTATTATTGCATCAATCGTTATAAATTTATTTGTTCTTGCTAACCCTCTTTTTGTCATGAACGTTTACGATCGAATTGTTCCCAACAATGCCGTTGAGTCTCTTTGGGCTTTAGCAATTGGCATTAGCGTGGTTTATGCTTTTGATATTGTTCTAAAATATTTACGCTCTTACTTTTTAGAAATTGCCAGTAAGAAAAGTGATGTGATTATGTCCTCTAAACTTTTTGAGCAAACTCTAGGCTTAACCATGGAAAATCGTCAAGGTTCAATTGGTGTACTTGCGAATCAATTAAAAGAATTTGATAGCATTCGTAACTTTTTTACCTCCTCAACCATTGCCTCTTTAGTGGACTTACCGTTTGTATTCATCTTTTTAATCGTTATTTTCTATATCGCAGGCACCCTCGTATTCGTGCCTATTGCTATTATTATGGTCATTCTTATTTATAGCTTTATCATGAAAGGCCCTATTCAAAGAGCTGTGGAGGCAACCTATGAGGCTTCGTCTCAGAAAAACTCCGTACTGATAGAAAGCCTAACCTCAATCGATACGATTAAAGCATTAGGTGTTGAAGCCAGAGCACAATGGAAATGGGAACAAGCGGTAGGTGAAATTGCCAAAACAAGCTTAAAATCTAAAATGCTACAAAGTTCTATCGGCAGAACAACAGGGTTTATGCAACAGATGAGTACCGTAATTATCGTCTTAACTGGCGTATACTTTATCAAAGACGGCGACCTGACTATGGGAGGGTTGATTGCAACCGTGATGCTTAGCCAGCGAGCAATTGGGCCGACGGGACAGTTTGCGAATCTTACCTCTAGCTATCAACAAACAAAAACCTCATTAAACTCTTTAAACGAGTTAATGGACAAAGAAATTGAACGCCCCCTTCACAAACGATTTATTCAACACCCTATTTTTGAAGGGAGTATCACATTCGACAACGTTGTCTTTACCTACCCAGGTGAAAGTAAACCTGCCCTAAATGGTATAAGCTTTAAAATAAAAGCAGGAGATAAAGTTGGTATTATTGGTCGAATTGGTTCGGGGAAATCAACAATAGAAAAACTCATCTTAGCCTTCTATAAACCAGACTCTGGCTCTATTTTAATTGATGGCATTGATATTACCCAGCTTGACCCTTCGGAACTGCGTAAATCAATCAACTATATCCCGCAAGAAGTCACCCTTTTTAGTGGTAGTGTTAGAGAAAACATTGCATACAAAGCACCTTATATCGACGATGAGCATGTATTAAAAGCTGCGAGAGTTTCAGGAGTAGATGACTTTATTAAAACACACCCGTCTGGTTATAGTTTGTTGGTAAATGAAGGAGGAACTTCTCTTTCTGGTGGACAACGACAAAGCATAGGAGTAGCTAGAGCGTTACTTACACCTGCCCCCATTTATTTATTTGATGAGCCTACCAATGCGATGGATTCAAGTACAGAAACAACATTAATTAAACGATTAAAAGAAAATACCATCGAAAATACACTCCTCGTCGTCACGCATAAGATGACGATTCTACAACTTGTTAATCGAATTATTGTCATTGAAAATGGCAATCTAGTCGCTGACGGAAGTAAGGATTCTGTTTTAGAAGCCCTTAAATCTGGCAGAATAAATAAAAAAGAAAATTGATATGGCGACTAAGAACACAAAAAAGAAAATAAAAGACTCAGACATTGATTTCATGTCCAGCTTAAGTCAAGCCGCATTAGAAACGCCGACCATTAAGTCACAACTTATCGTTTGGATTGTTTTGATAATTATAATTTTTCTTATTATTTGGGCTAAAAATGCAGAACTGGATAAGATTGTTAGAGGCGAGGGTAAAGTTACCCCTTCTGGTGAAGTACGTACTGTACAAAATTATGAGGGAGGAATTGTCTCTGAAATATTTGCTCGTTCTGGCGATCACGTCACAAAAGGGCAAATTCTTCTTAAACTTGACAATACACAATTTGCTAGTAGCTTTGGAGAGGCGCAAGATCAAGAATTTGATTTATTAGCACAGTCAGTTAGGTTAAAATCAGAAGCTTTTGGAAAGCCCTTTAAAACAATGCGAACCAAAGATAGTCATTTAACGACCGCGTTAAAAAGAGAAAGAAAATTATACAAAAACAGGTTAAAACAACTCAAGACATCACAAAATATTTTGGATGAAAAAATCACTCAAAACAAGAATGAACTAACCGAAGCCTACAATCAAATTAACCAATTAACCCGCTCACAACAACTACTTCAAAAAGAAATTAATTTAATGGAGGTCGGTGTTAGAGAGGGCTATGCATCAGAAGTAGATTTGCTCAAATTACAGCGCGATTCCAATGAAATTCGCACTAAAATATTATCTACTGAATACTCTATCCCTAGAATTAAATCCATTATTTCAGAGTCTAAAACAAAAAGAATAGAGGCAAAACAAGCCTTCCAAAATGAAGCTCATGAAAAGCTAAACGAAGTACTTGCCAAACTTGAACAAATAGAAAGCTCTAAAACAGCGCTTGAAGATAAAGTACAAAGAACCAATATACGTTCCCCTGTCGCTGGAATCATAAGCGAACTATTAGTAAATACCATTGGTGAAGTTGTACAGCCTGGTAGTGATATTGTAAAAGTTATTCCTAAGGACGACAGTTTAGTGTTAGAAACACGAATTTTACCTGCCGACATTGGCTTTTTATACCCTGGTCTAAAAGCAAAAGTAAAATTTACCGCCTATGATTTTGCAATTTACGGAGGACTCAATGGTATAGTTGAAAAAATTTCAGCTAATACACATGTTGACGAAGAGGGCAATAGCTATTACATTGCCAAAATTAAAACGGAAAGAAACTACCTCGGGAAAGAGAACTCTTCTTTAATTCTATTACCAGGCATGACCGCGACTGTTGATATCATTGTCGGTAAGCATACAATTTTAGATTATTTAATCAAACCAATTATTAAAGCTAAGGAACTGGCTCTACGTGAATCATAATTATTTACAAATTAAAGCAGATGAGGATTGCAATCGATGGAAATACCGTTTATTATCCTATCCTTGTAAGAAAATTATACAAAAAAACAAAAAAACAAAAAAACAAAAGAATATAGATGAAAAAATTAGTGCTTTACACAGAAAGTTCAAGTTTAAAAGAAGCGGCGATTTTAGCATCTGAAAAATATGCATATGCTAGCGTTAATAGCCTTAAACTTATAAATAGCTTTAAGCAAGATGATAGTATTATTCTTATCCATTGTTTAAATATTGAACAAGAGCAGAAGTATATTGAAACACTCATCTCTAAACAATATGATGTAATTTTGTGCTCTGATCGCCCAACAAGTAAAGAAGCCATTACTTGGTTTAAAAAAGGAATAAAAGGCTATTTAAATAGCCATGCAAACCCAAAAAGAATTAAGCAAGCCATTGGTACTGTCGCAACAGGCAATATCTGGCTTGGGAAATCTATCATGCAAGCTATGATTGAAAGCACCTACCAGCCTCCTTTAGAAAACGAAGGTTGGAAACGACTAATTACTAAAAAAGAAACCATCACGCTTGAACATTTATTATCGGGAAAAACCAACAAAGAAATAGCCAATCAAATGAATATTTCAGAAAGAACCGTTAAATCCCACGTTAGTAACTTGTTCAAAAAATTTAACGCAAAAGACAGGTTAGCGCTTGTATTGCACATTCAAAACTGGCAGGAATAAAATGAAAAAACAACTATTAAATATACCCATGTTATTGTCTTTAACGGTTTTAACGGCTTTAACGCTAGTTCACACACCTTCATTTGCTTTTACGATTAATGAAGCGATAGAAGATGCTATTATCCACAACCCTGAGTTTAGACGAGAAGTTAAAACTTTCCGCACGAGACAAGCGGAAGTGAATAGTGCAGAGGGTCGATATCTTCCAGTGATTGATTTAACGGCAGGAATTGGCTATGAAGAAGTTGACAACCAAAGCCGAGACAATACGGGTGATGGACTGACACGTAGAGAAACGGCACTTAAACTAACTCAAAATTTATTTGAAGGGTTTGGAACAGAGAACGAAGTCTATCGACAAAAATATAGATTGGACTCAGCCTCTTTCAAAGCACACTCTGCCGCAAATGATGTCGCCTTAAGTATGGCAACAGCATACATTAACTTACTTCGTGAAGAAGAAATTAAAGAACTTGCTGAAGATAACCTAGATACACACGTCAATATCCTTGAGCAAATCAACAAACGTTATAATGCAGGAATAGGTAACCAAGTTGAAGTTGACCAAGCAAAAGCTCGTTTAGCACTGGCTCAATCTAGCCTATGGTCTTCTAAAAACAGCTATTTTGATGCATTCGCAAAGTTTCAGCGTGTATTAGGTCGTAAACCAGATAATGCTCTAGTGAAGCCAAAGTTTGTTTTCAATATGCCAGCAACTCTTGAGTCAGCAACACAAACCGCTCTTATTAATCACCCTACACTACGTTCTGCTAATGCAGATGTAGCAGATTCTAGAGCACAACATGATGCAAGTGGTCGTCATTACTACCCAACGGTTGATTTAGAAATCGAAAAGACTTTCGACAATAACCTAGCGGGTGTTGAAGGTAAAAATGAGTTTCTACAAGCGATGATTCGTCTTCGTTATAACCTTTATAATGGTGGAAGAGATTCTGATGAACTTGATAGAACTGTTGCCGAGTACCACAGAGCTTTTGAAATCAGAAACAACTCAAGACGTGAAGTGATTGAAAATTTAAGATTTGCTTGGAATGCCCGTGATTTTATTACCTCTCAGATTGACCACCAAAACCAGCACATTAAACTAACTTATGAAACGCTGGCTGGTTATCGTAAGCAGTTCAACCTAGGTAGACGTTCATTACTAGATTTACTTAACACTGAAAATGAGCATGTTACTGCAACAAGAACCCTTATAAACAGTAAGGCTGACTTGATTAATGCAAAGTACCGTATCCTTGCTGCAACAGGTCATTTAATTGATGAGCTAGAAATCAAATACTCCTTTATTGCTGCCGAAGGTGATTACCAAGACGAGTAATTTTCTTTCAGCTACTCCCTAAGGAGACACTTAACAACTGATTAAAATTCTGGCAACGCCAAGTTTTCAGCATC